>JAMOSL010000096.1 GCA_027063105.1 Campylobacteraceae bacterium | reverse complement strand
AAGCCTATCTATACTTTTATATAGTTTTTTCTTGTCGGCAATCTTTTTATGTTTGCCTCTTAAATATTATATTAATTATCCAATTAAATCACTACATAAATCAAATCTATTGTGTGTCATTAAATGTACTTTTGGATGTAAGTTCATCACCTCATCAAAAATCCTTTTAGATAACATAAATCCAACTTCTTGCTCTTTCTCCTCTCCATCCATTGCTGCCAGATTCATTTCATCTATAATATCTTTTGGAACAGATATACCAGGTACTTTATCATCTATAAAGTTAGCAGTTTTTGACCTAACTATTGGAAATTGTCCTAATATAAGTTGAGCATCTTTTGCAGTATCTCTTATGCTCATAGATTTAGCTTCATCAAATATTTCTAATAATTCTTTTGCATTTTCTAAATTATATACGGGTTGAGTAATAATAGCTCTTGCTCCATAATTTAATTTTTTAATAATTCTTTTTTGAAGAGATTTCATATTTCTAGCATAAGAATTTGTTACAGCAAAAGGATAAATTGGTTTGGGAGCAGGATTTAATGCTTTATTACTATAGTCAAGCCCATTATTAAGATGATATATAATACTAAGAAGAAGAGTTGAATCTCTCTCTAATACTCCTTTAACTTCTGGTTGGTCAGAAAATTTAGCAGGGTCACCAGTTAATGCCAATATACATCTCAAATCAAAATCATTAGCACCTAAAAGTGTAGATTGCAAAGATAATTTATTTTTATCTCTCATACTCATAGTTGCAATAACAGGTTTATTAAATGCTTGTTGAAGTTTAATAGCAGATAAAACCCCACACATTTTAAGTTTTGCTAGAGGATTATCAGTAACTGAAAACCCAGTAATTTTATTTTGTAGACCTACATTTTTTATAGATTCTAAAACACTATCTATAGAAGAACCATGTGGAGGATTTACCTCAATAGTTATATACGGTTCATTACTACATAGCGTTTTGCAAAATTGTTCAAACATAAATAGACTCTTTATTGTGATATTTTAACTATAATCTTATCTAAAAATAGCATAATAATAAATTATAAAAACTTTGCTATAATATAATTAAAGGATAAATTATGATAACAAATGAAGAATTAACAAGGTCACTATTAGAACTAAGAGAATCACAAGCTCAAACAGACGAGCAGATGAGAAAAACAGATGAGCAGATGAGAAAGACAGATAAAAGGATAGAGGCACTTACTCAAAATATAGATGGAATTAGTAAATCTATTGGTTTGGAAGTGGAAGATTTTTTCTATTCATCACTCAAAAAAAATCCGACTATTGCCAATATAAATTTTGATTTTGTATATCAAAATGATAAAAGAAATATAAAAGGTAGGACACAAGAGATTGATATATTTTTAGAAAATGGAAATTATATTGGGGTAGTAGAGGTCAAAAACAGAGTCTCTCAAAAGAGTATAGACCAATTAGATAAGATAATGGATAACTTCTACTATTTTCATAGAGATTATGAGGATTATAAAGTGATTGGAGCAATTGCTGGTAAAATATTTCCAAAGCATCTACAAACACAAGCTCTTAAAAAAGGTTATAGTGTAATTACCCAACAAGGAGACCATATAGAACAAGTAAATCCAAAATAAAGATATAGCTTTATAAATTGAATCTACAAAATCAAGCTGAAATTATTTAATAGAATAATGACCATCTTTTAATAATAATCCATGACAATATGCAGCATCCCCATTCATAGGTTGTCCAACAGCTATATCCACATCTCTTGGTTGATTTGCATATACTCCAAGTTCTTCTATTGAAAAATGACCATATTTCTCTTTACAACTCTCCAAAGTATTTAGCATGATTTCATCACCATATTCATCAGGAAATGCATCTTGTTTTGCTTTAAGCTCTTCAATAGTTAAAGTAGAAGGCTCAATTATCATAGGCTCATTACTTTTAATAGGACGGTCTCCTCTATTATAGCCATCTATAACCAGTTGAGGGTCTTTCCCTACTAAAGGAGATGAAATCAAAGCATCATAACAAGCATTTACTTGATATTTTTCTTCACCATCCTCTAAAAATCCTGTCTCTGCCCACTGCTGATTTGTGTAATGACCATACTTCTCTTCACATATAGCCAAAGTCAAAGAGCCAACATTAGGATTAGCTATTTGAGTATCACTAATTGTAGTGCTTGTTTCACCACTACCACCTCCCCCACAACCTATAAAGAGAGGTGTGAGGAGGAAGATAATTAAGTTTTTATGGTTTAGCATGTTTTTTTCCTTTTTGTTATTTTATTGACAAAACGATATTTGAAGATTGGTAAATTCAAAATCATCATAATCTTTATCTTTAGTTGATTCCATTCCTATGTGATTTTCTCCTGTATGATAAGTTGAATTATTTATTCTAACTGAATACTTTTGAGATCCACCATTTGATAGTCCTTCATTTAAATTCCAATATTTATCATTTATATGTAATTTTGCACCATATTGTATACCTCTTGCATCAAATGTTACAACTGCTGAACTACAAGATGCTTGTGATTGAGTTATATTGAAACTTCTACTAAAGTAAAAACCTTCTGTGGAAGTTTGAAATTTTGAATTAATAGCATCTTTATAACCATCATCTCCTAAATGGTGTAGATATGAATCAATTACAACTACATTATTTGGTGTCTTTGCTAGTTTAAAATTAATTTTAAATAGATTAGATTGCTTAATATTAATTCCCATAGTAGAAGACATATATCCATTTTTTGAAGCAACAAGCATTAGAGAATCATTTTTACTATATTCTGAAAACATATCTTCATTCATACTTACCTCGTAGTATCCATTTGCATTAGTTTCTACATAAAAGTTTCTAGCTCCATTATTTGGAGACATAAAGTTTAATCTTACACCAACATTACTAATAGCAGTATTTGTATTATAATCTAATATATATCCTGATAATATTTTACTTCCTGCTGGAACTGTTGGTTGTTGAGTTGGTTGCTGAACTGCCACCTCTTTTTTATTTGTATAAAAAACTCTTGCACTAACATCACTACAACCACTATCATTACAAGCTTTTACTTGCCAAACAAATGTTTTTTCACTTGATAAATGTTCTATTTTTTGACTATTAGTATAGATTGTATCTTGATAGATACTAACTTTATCTGTAAAATTAGATACAAATAATTCATATCTATCAGCATTCTCTACCTTCCCCCATTTTAACTCTATACTTTTATCTACGGTTATCTTATTGCTAGGATATGATAGAGTTGGTTTACTTGGTATTCCTACTTTAGGTGCTTCTTTAAGTTTTGTTTGAAATTTTCTCTCACTCCAGTCACTACAACCATTATCATTACAAGCTTTTACTTGCCAAATAAATGATTTTCCACTTTCTAAACTTGAGAAAGTTACACTAGTAGCAAAAACCTCATCCCTATCATTTTTAGTAAGTTGGTCTGTACTATTAAATAGAATAAATTTATAACTATCAGCATTAGTTCCAGATTCCCACTGAAATTTTATATTAGTGTTATCTATAGATGATTCTTCACTAGGAGATATTAAAGTTGGTTTACTTGGTACTTCTATCTGTTTAGCTTCTAATTCTTCTTTTTCACTTAATAGCTTTTTAAATTTAAGATTATTTCTATAAGTAAGTTCTACTATATATTGAAATTTTTCTATATTATCTTTAATTATATTTATCCGTGAGTTTTCTATATTTTCTTCATCACCAGTTTTACCTTTATAAATATGTTGTAATATCTTTTCATAAGTTGCATTCTTACTAATTGAACCACGATAATTTTTGCTACTATTCATTGTATCTATAACACCTGCATTTGTCTCTGTTTTAGATTTTGAATAATATAGCATTAAATAATCAAACTCTACAATATAATTATCTTTTTTATTAATTACATCTTCTATAAAATATAATTTTGTTCCCATTACTCCAAGTTTAGCTAACATTCTAGACTGTGTAACTATAAAACCTACAGGGTTTTTTACTCCTGTAGCAGTATCATACGAATATATCAGAAAATCTACCATTAATTCAAAATATTCTGCATTTTTCTGAAAATTATCCTTACTAAATTTATATTCTAGAAATACAGTACCATTTGAAATTAAGCTTTTTATTACATTTTCCATAACAGCAGTAATATTATCATTATTAGCTTTTCTAAGAATTAGTATATCTATAACTAATGTTGTCATAAGATTTGCTAATTTTTCATCCGATTTTTTTAAATTTAATTTTCCAATTACGAATGATTTAATCATCTCAAATGATGTAGATGTAAGCTCAAGAGCATTTGTTGCAGATGCTATATTAACAATATTTAGATAATGATTAAACTCTTTCTCACTCTCTTCTATTGTTTGCAAAGCATACTCATAATCATCATCAATAATATATTTTCTAATTTGAGCTTGTTTACTTATATATCTATTAATAAATGTTTGTCTATCTTTATCTTTTGTTACCTCTATACTCTTTAATGCATTAGATACACTTTCGTTATTTGTTGTTATCTTGGATAGAATTTCTTTTGCTAAACCTACATCATTATTACCTGAACTAGCAAAGAGTAATCCTACATCGGTTTTATTCTTTAATAAAGTAGCATCATCTGCTAAAGCTCCATTTACAACTGCTTGAATAAATATAGGTTTAGCTATTGAACCACTATTTAATTCATCATTCCAATAGCTCATACCTGCATCATCAGGAGTTCTTTTAAAGAGATTAGTATATGTAGAATTTATAAACTCTTCATTTGAAGTTCCTATTGGATATTTATCCTTAGTCTCTTGCTGTTCAAAGAAACTCATAGCAATTTCTTCTTGGCTTAAATTTGAATTATAGACCCAATAATCCAAACCTGCATTATCTGGTGCTCTATCAAATGTGGCTATATATAGCTTTGTAACACTCTCTTTGGTTGCTTCCTCTGCATAAAGTGTTCCCATTAAAAACACTGACAAAACTAAAGTTACTAAAAACTTAAACATAACTAATCTCCTATTATTAAAATTTACTAACATACTAATTCTATTATTAGTTTAATTAGTATTCTCTTAATAGGTTAATTAATTTGATTAAACTTTTAAAATAAAAAGGTTAAAAAAATGGAAGTTTATGAGAAAATTAATGAGATAATAAAACAGAAAAAACTTACAAAAAGAGCATTTGCAAATATATTAATAAATTTAAAACCACAATTAAAAATTACAGGAGAAACACCAGTTGAAGGGACAATATATGGCTATCTTAGTGGAAAAATAAGTATTCCTATTGAACTAATTCCGTATATATCAGAGGCATTAGATATAACAGAACAAGAGTTGTTTTATACTAAAGAGAGTACAAAGAAAAAGTGTATAAAATATTTAATAGATAATAGTGGCAGTAGTGGATTAGAGGAGTTGAGTAGATATATTAATTCAAGGATAACTCAAAATATAAATGTAAATTATGGGCATGTTGTGATGTCAAATAGAGAGTTGAAGAATAGTAAGATTGAGGAACTTATTGAATTGATGGAGTTTGCTCCTCCTAGTTTTTTGGATAAAGTTATAGTTAAGCTTAGAGAATATAAAAATATATCCGAGGATTTTTTATAATTACCACTTTAGAAGATATTTAGCTATAATTCTATTTAAAAAACTAAAAAGAGATAAGGATAAGATTTGAAATTAGCAGTATTTGATTTTGATTCAACATTAATGGATGGTGAGACTATAGATTTTTTGGCAGAACCTTTAGGACTAGAGGATAAGGTAGCTCATATTACGAAAAGAGCCATGGCTGGAGAGTTAGATTTTTTTGAGTCACTAGTGGAGAGAGTATCTTTATTAAAGGGATTAAGTGTTGATGAGGTTAATAGAATATGTTCTAGTTTACCTATGATGAATGGGGCAGAAGAGGTAATTATTGAATTAAAAAAGCAAGATTATAAAGTTGTATGCTTTTCTGGAGGATTTAGGAATGCTACAACACCTGTATGTAAAGATTTGGGAATAGATGCAGATTTCTCAAATATACTTCATAGTGAAAATGGATTTTTGACAGGTAGAGTAGGTGGGGATATGATGTTTAGTTTTTCTAAAGGTGATATGATAGTTCGTTTACAAAATCTTTTAGGTATATCGGAGAGTAATACTTTAGTTGTAGGTGATGGTGCAAATGATTTGAGTATGTTTAAACATGCAGGTACAAGAGTGGCATTTGGAGCAAATCATATATTAAAAAAAGAGGCAACACATATTATTGATAGTGGAGATTTAAGAGATATATTTGCTTGTATTAAGTTGACAAAATAGTATTTTTAGCTAGAGTATATTATTAATAAAAAAAGGAAATTATATGTTTAAAAATATTTTATTTGTCTTGTCTTTGTTTGTTTTAATTGGTTGTGATAGTAGTGAGATTACAACAACAGAACCTATTATTCCACCACCTCAAAATGCAGATAAATTAATTATTAATCAAGAGAATAGTGATATTGTTATTGCATCTATAATATCCAGTATTGGAATTTTAAGAGATAGAATAGAAAATATTCCTAGAATTGATTTGGATAAAATTTCAGGACTTGATTCTAGCGAACTTTTAGGTGATCTTGACCTAGGTTTGGATATTAGTGATATTGTTGATATATGTGAAGATGGTGGAAAGGCAATCTTAAACAGTGCATCTTCTACATCCGTAAATATTACATTTAAAGAGTGTAAAGATGATGGTAAAGTTATTAATGGAAATTCAAATCTCGAACTTAATGATGGTGAATATCATCTTGAGTTAAATCAATTCCGTTATGACAATAATTCATTTTTTGAATATGCTGATATAACTTATGATGAAAGAGGAGATAGAAAAGATATTATTGCATTTATAAGCTCAGGATTTATTATTAATAATGGAGAACAAATTAGTCTAAGAAATATTTTATTCAAGAAAATAGCTCAAAATTATATATTGAATGGAGATTTAGGTACAGGATGTTTGGGTGGTGTCATTATTGTTAAAACTATAGAAGCTATCTCTGCACCAGATAATAAATGTCCAAATGGTGGAGAGTTATATGCTGTTGGAGGAGATGGTTCTACCTTAGGGATTATCTTTAATAAAGATGTGAGTATAGAAACTTTTTTAAATAATGGGATAAAAGAGTATTATGATACATGTTTGGATTTACCTACCTATAGTGATGTCTGTTCTTAGTCAAAGATGATAGAATTAGATTTTGAGATAGATGCTTTAAATAGTATGAAAAGTTATCCCAAGAATCTTTATGGAAAAGGAAATTTATCTCTATTGAATCGTCCTAAAGTTTCAATTGTGGGTACACGCCGACCATCTGCTTATACACGACAGATGATATATAATTTATCAAAAGCCTTATCTAGCAGAGGCATTTGTATTGTAAGTGGTGGAGCTATGGGTGTTGATGCAATTGCACATCAAGGAGCAGGAGCAGATAACACTATAGCTATAATGGCAACAAGTCTTGATATTAGATATCCTAAAGTTAATCAAGGATTAATTAAAGAGATAGAGAATAATGGTTTAACACTTAGCCAATTTCCACCTATATTTAAAGCTACCTCATGGAGTTTTGTTTTAAGAAATGAAATAGTTGTGGCATTAGGAGATTTTTTAATTGTTGGTGAAGCAGATATAAATAGTGGTTCTATGCATAGTGTTGAATATGCTATTAAGATGGGTAAAAAGATTTTTGTTCTACCTCATCGGTTAGGTGAGAGTAAAGCAACAAACAGACTTCTTCAAGATGGTATTGCTACTCCAATATATAATATAGAGTCTTTTGCTTCTCAATTTGGACAATCCGTTGATGAGTCAATTATTAGAGATGATTTTTTTTATTTTTGCCAAACAGAACCAACGCTAGATAGTGCTATTATTAAATTTGGAGATAAAGTTTACGAAGCTGAATTAGAAGGGATTATTGTAATAGAGAATGGACTTCTCCGTTTAGTTTGATTAGTTTAAAAAAAGAGATATTTAAATCTCTTTTTTAAACTTTTCTATTTAATTTCTACAAGTTTTAAACTACTATCTTTAACTGCTTCATTTACAATTATATTTAAATCATTCAGGACTGTAGGTGCTAAAGTTTCATATTCTTTTGCATCTTCTTGACTTAATCCTTTTGTTGCAACTGCATTTTCGACAGCTCCTTTAAACATATTCTGAAACATAAAATAAGGACTTAATATACTTATAGAGATAGTTCTATTAGTTTCATCAGACCTATCAAGATAAGTTGTAACTTCACATGGTAAAGCTGTAATATATTCACTACCAAGGCGTGTTGCCATTTTTGCATAGGTAGGAGAACAAGCTTCTGTTACAAATACTCCAGGAATTTCCATGGGTGCAACTCTTGCACTTCTCCATTGAGAATTATCAGATAACCCATTGATATTAACATCAGCATTAGCTTCATCTGTTCCCATTTTTTCAACAATATCATTAGCCAAAGCTTTTGCATCACTTGTCGTAAATACTTTATTATCTTTATTTTGATATTTTGTAACTAAATATATATCATCATCATTTATAGCTTTGATTTCATCTTCTGTAAATTTAGGACCTAATTGTTCCGTGGACTCTTGTATTGTTGATTCATTTGCAAGAGAAGCCATAATCATAGTTCTTATTTCATAATTTACGGCTGTTGCCATTCCTTTCATTTTTCCATCAGGATCTGGAGTATTTGGAAAGAATAGGCTAAAGATAGCATCTGCATCTAACATATCAACATAAATATTTTTTCCATCACTATGTACTGATACTTCACAGGGAAGAGCAGAACCACGCTGTTGACCAGTATTTGTTGCTTGTTTAGCATATATTCCATTACAGAACTCAATAACTCTACTTTTATATACTTTTGTACCCGTATCTACTGGAATTGGGAGAAGGTCGTCTATACCATCATATGTTTCATTAGAGTGTGGATTAGCTCCTGCAATAACCCAATTACTAGGGAAGTTTAACATAACTTTTTCATCAGTCATCACAACATAGTCAGATATCTTCAAAGCAACTCTGTTAATATCATCTTCTGTTCCTGCAAGTATAGCAACTCGCTGATAAGGTGTAATCTCTGTCTTGTTCTCTTCAGTTAAATTATCATCTTCAATAATATTATCATTATTATTACTTCCACAGCCATTAATAGCAATCATTGTTGCTAAACTAATTATGCTATATTTAAAAGCTTTTTTCAATTCCATTTTTATATCCTTAATTAAAATTAAATTATTATATATTATTATGACTTCATAATATTTTAAAATATAATTACATATTTCAAAATATATAATTATGTATAATTAAGTAACATATCATAAATCAATAAGGAGATTTAACAACTATATAATTAGTACCTTGTTGTTGAAAATATGTGCCATCACATTTTCTATAGCTATTACCATTTACTATCACTGTTGTACAACTAGGAGACATAGTTGATGCTACAACAACTGTACCTATTGCCATTCCTGCTAATATTCCAATAGGACTTGGTCCTCTACGCTTCTTGTTATTATCAACATTGACATTAACATTAGTATTTTTGTTTTTATTACTATTGACATTAACATTAGTATTTTTGTTTTTATTACTATTAACATTAACATTAGTGTTTTTATTTTTATTAGTGTTTTTATTCTTATTACGATTTTCATTTCTATCTTCTCTTGCTTGAAGTGTATTGAGAATAGATATATTTATTGAAGAAAGAGTAAAAGAAGAAGATTCTTTCTCTATACTAACAGTAGGAGAAATAAATCCTATAGCTATAGCTATTACAGCAAATTTAGTAAAATTTAAAGTTTTTTTCATGTTTTTGAACCTTTGTATTATAAAATAACGATATATTAAGTCTTTTATTTATTAATAGCTCCAAAACTAAATTTTGGAGCTAGATTTAACGAATCAAAGAGATAATTAAATCTCTTCTGCTACATCAACTTGATACAGTACATCATCCATTGGATGTCTATACATTGGCATTGCAAGTCTTTTCTCGTCAAGTACATGACCTATAAATCCAATACTTCTACCAACTATAAAGAACGCATTAAGAGTACCACTAGCGATAAACTCATTAATCTCATCTTCTGAGTAATCTAATGCTCTCCACATATCAACCATAAGAATACCAATAGTTCCATCAACATTAAGAATTAAGTTCTCTTTTTTACTTGTAGTTAATGCTTCAACTGTTCTCGCATAATCAAGAAGTGGAGTTGATGGGAAGTTATCTTTAGCAAAATTCATAAGTCCTGTAACTCTTAAATCAGGGTTCTTTAATGATTTAATTCTATGACCAATACCAGGGATTGGAATACCTTGTTTTTTCATATGTCCTAAGAACTCTTTTGGAGATAAACCATTATCATCTGCATATTTAAAGTGTTCTGCTGCACCATCAATAGCACCACCAAATCTTGGACCAATTGTTAATAATCCAGTTACAAGTGATTCAACAACACTTTTACCAGCTCTTGCTGTTACTTTTGCATTGTGAGCACCTGATACTGCAGGACCATGGTCTGCTACTGTTTTAAGTACTGTTTCAATAAACTCTGTAGCCCATTTTGGATACTGTTTTTTGAACCATAAAAGTGAAATAACATCACCAATACCTTTTCCAGTTTCAGGAGTTGCAACACTTGATATTGGGAAACCTGCGTAAGTACACTCTTCTCCTCTATCATCAGAAATAGTACAAATAAACTCTTTACTTCTTCTAGTAGCAGGAACTGTACTCATTGAAGGCTCTGGAATCTCTGCTAAATTCATATCAGTAAATACTTTATTAATCATAGCAGGAAGTTCGTTGAATGAATTTGGTACATGAATACCAGCTTCTCTCATTGCATTGTTTTTATACTCTGCTGTTTCCATCTCGCCATTTGCAGATGCTCCTGCATGACCAAACTGAACACCTGAATCATAATATTTAGCAATTGTACCAATACACCAAGCGATAACTGGTTTAGTAATAGT
>JAMOSL010000095.1 GCA_027063105.1 Campylobacteraceae bacterium | reverse complement strand
TTCACTCTCTCCTGAACTAGTGATTGTTACTTTACCAACAGTAGTGCCTGATATAGCATTCTCTGGTACGCTTCCTACCGATGAAGCTAAAACAGGAACAACTGAACTACCTATTTTTGTTACATTGATTGTAATAGTAACTGAATTACTAGCACCTGTTGAGTTATTTGCAACTGCTTGAAGTGAGTAAGATGGTATACTATTATAATCAAATTTTGCATTTGTAGCAACAGATATGATTTTTGTAGTTTTATCAACTATAAAGTTAGATGACCCTCCTCCACTTAATGTTAGAGAAGTAATATTAGAAGTTCCACTATCTTTTACAATTATACTTCCTACTCTACTTCCAGCTTTAGCATCTTCAGAAACTGTTCCTTTTGATGGCTGTAAAATAGCTGAACCTGCGATTCCTTGCTTAGTAACAAATATTTTGAAATCTGCTATATTACTATCTCCACTAGAATTTGTAGCTACTACTTTTAAATTATACGATGAGGTAGTGTTATAATCAAAAGATGCACCTGATGCAACAGTTATATATCCCCTGTTATCTATTAAAAAATTTTGGTATCCTGTTCCACTAATAGTTATCTTTGAAATAGAAGAAGAACCTATACTCTTAATAGTAACTGCTCCAATACTGTCTCCAACTAAGGCATTTTCTAAAACTGTTCCACTCGAATTCTCTAATATAGGTATCGTATTATTTCCATCTATTGATATAACACTAATATTTACATCTACACTATCACTATCTCCTAAATCATTTTTAGCTATTGCTTTTAAAGTATAGAAAGAAGTTTTAGTTGAATTTAAATCTGATCCTATAGAGACTATAATATCTCCTTTAGAATCAACTTCAAAATTCTTATATCCATATCCACTTAAAATAATTTCATCAATTGGTTTATTTCCTGTAGACTTAATTTTAATAGTACCAACCTTAGCCCAACCCTCAGCTCTTTCTAAGACACTACCAACAAAGTTTTCTAATATAGGAATGGTTTCTAAACTATCACAACCACTTAAATCATATTCACATAATGCACTGTCAACACTTTTAATATCTTTTGTTATATTTTTCATAACATTATAAGCATCAGTAACTTTACTATTTCCAGCATCTGCAAACTCTAAACCAATAATAGTTTTATTATCTAAAATTAATTTATCATCACTCTTCGCACCATTTACAACAGCTAAAATAAATAATGAACGAGAAATTAATTCATCATCTAAGGCTCTTTCCCAATACTCAAAACCTTTATCATCTGGTTTACGGTTAAACATATTGTCATATACAGCATTTACAAATTCTGCATTAGTAAAACTAGAAGGATACATATTTTTACTCTCTTGCTGATCATAAAAACTTGTAGCTATCTCCTCTAAGAATAGTTTGGAGTTATTAATCCAATATTTCAAACCAGCATCATCAGGAGCTCTATTAAAATTTGCAACATATAATTGCGTTACATTACTTTTATTAGCTATAGTAGCTTGAAGTATAGTGATAGATAAAAGTAAAAATAAAAATAATTTTTTAAACATACAAAATCCTTTCTTTATTAAATAGTATATTTAACTTATTATATAACTTATTTTATTAAAATTTAGGTTTTTTTTCTATTATGTTGACAATTTACATATCTTTTTAAATATTTATAGTATCTGTCATTTGCATTAGCTATTGCTACAACAAATCCTATCCAACCATTTAAGAATCCTAATCTTAATATATATGCCTGAAAGAATGCGAATGTAGGTTTTACAATTACAACTATGAAATAACATGTCTCTTTACCATTTGATGATATATCTGTATATCTTATTGTTTTTTCTAGTGTCTGATTTACTGTGTTTATATGTAAATGTTTAAAATGACTTTTTAAAGTTATCTTATCCCCTAGATTATATTCTATATTCTCATGAACTTTCTTATTATCAAATTTTCGTTCTCTTCTATTATATAATCTAACTTTCTTTTCTGTTCTAAATTTTAATTTATATCCTAGAAAATAGTCATCCATTTTAAGAGCATAAACTTTTGAGCTATCCGATAAATCTAACTTCATTAATTCATTAAATAATTCAGGAGTTATAAGTTCATCACTATCCAAGGATAGTATCCAATTATTTGATGAATAAGATGATGCTAGATTTTTTGTATCTCCAAAACCCAAAAATTCACCATGAAAAATTTTAACATTCTTAAATCTTTTAGCTATTGATTCAGTTGCATCTGTTGAATGATTTAGGTATAAAATAACCTCATCAAATTCTTTTACACTATCCAAAGACTTCGCTATAGTCAAGTCAGCATTTTTTGCTATAATTACAATAGATATATTATTTAACATTTAGTATATTCCTAATAGATATTATATACAATTTTACTCTTAAAATATAAATAAGAGTTAATAGAGGAGAAAAAATGAAAAAAGAAGAAGAGCCGAAATTTAAAAAAGTAGTAGATGCTGCTGATGGTCTTAGTTTAGGTATATCAATGGTTGTGGCTGTGCTACTAGGTGTTGGTGTTGGTATTGGAATGAGGAAATTATTTGATATTGAGTGGTTATTTTGGCTTGGTGTGTTTTGGGGAATTGCTGGAGCTTTTTTAAATGTATATAAAGCTTATAAGAAACAAAAAAGAGTTTTTGACGACTTAGGCAAAGAAGAAAGATATTCGTATAAACCAAATCAAGAAGATAAAAATGAATAAGAGTAATCAGAATATTCTAAATATCCTTTTAGCCTCAGATATTGTTATTATAACTTTATGTATGTTTTTTGGAGATAGAAATTGGTTATATACATCTCAAATTGGTTTTTTTACCTCAGCATTAATTATAAGTGCATCAATGGTAAGCTATCGCCGTATGGTAGAAAAAGGTGTTGATTTAAATGATGGTATTGCATTAGATGATAATAGAGATGAATTAGATAAATTAGATGATCCTCACGATTTATATAGTGAGAATACAGAAGATAAAAAAGAATTAGTTGATGTAGTTAAAGAGGAAAGAGCTAAATTAAAAGAGAACAGTCGTTCTATCAAAGATGTAATAAAAGACTCTAAAGCATCTTTTTCATGGATGAGATTAGGTGCATATATAGCTCTTGTTTTAGGGTTTTTCTATCTAAATAGACATGAATATTTACACATACCATCATATTTAATATCTCTAAGTATACCTCCATTAGTAGTTGTATTTGTTTTATTATCAGAAACTTACTCAACATCAAAAAAGAGAGAAGATGAGTTATAATGAAGATATAATAGAAGCATTTATCTCTACACCAAAGAAATTTCATTGGTATAAAAAAGCATTTAATCATTTTGAAGTTAATAATACAGCAAGATGGTATTGGAATAATGGAGCTTTTGTAGGTGGTTTCTGGTATCTATTATTCAGAAAAGATTTAAAATCTGCGCTTATTATTTTATTTATAGAACTTCTTTTAGGAGCTATTTTACCTCTAAATATTTTCATAATATTTTTTATATTAATATCAATATCAATAGGTGGATTCGGAACTTTCTTCATATATAAAAAATATAAAAAGGATAGAGGTGGTATAGAAGCTATGTTTAAAGATAAAGCTAAAAGAGTTGGAGTCATAAGTATTGTTGGAGGAGTTAATCCAACAGCATATTATGCAGGAGTTCTCGCTATGTTATCATTACTTCTAATTCTTACTGGTCTTTTTATGATAACTTTGAGGTAAATTAATTATAAGGGAGTTCATTTGTGCAATCTATTTGCACAATCTCCTCACTTTTATTATCAATACGCATAGCTGTTAGTTTTCCACCCCATACACAACCTGTATCAAGTCCTGCAACTCTTTTATCATTATAAAATCCTAAAGTTGACCAATGACCAAATATAATTTTTAAATTTATATCTTTTCTTAATTCACAATCAAACCATGGTTTCAGATTTAATTTATCTTCTGGCAAAGAATTGGGTGAACCTTTTTGTTTAAAATCTAAAACTCTATTATTATCACAAAAACGCATACGAATAAATGAAGATAATGCATATTGTTGAGACTCTAATCCTTTATCATTTAATATATTCTCTAACCACTTTTTAGAATTACTTCCAGAGAGAGAATACCCTAAAGAATTTGCCTCTTTTCTTGCCATCTCTAAATCAAAAGAAGGAGATATTCCAGCATGAACCATACAATAACCCAAACTCTTATCTATATGTAAAAATTTTTGACATCTCAGCCAATCTATTAACTCTTTGGCTTGTGGATGTTCTAAAATTGGTTGGATAGATGAATTAGATTTTTTTAATCCATAATATGAAGCAATTAAAGCTATATCATGATTTCCCAAAATAACTTCTATACTATCTCTAATGGAATATAAGTAAAGAAGTGTACTCAATGAGTCTTCTCCTCTATTTACCAAATCTCCTGCTATCCATAATTTATCTTTATTTGAATTAAACTCTATCTTATTTAATAACTCTTTGAATGCACTATAACACCCTTGAAGATCTCCTATTGCCCATATCATTTTTTATATAATCTCCGAATTAAAATGGTGACTTTTACAATTGAATCGTCTCTTATTGTCTGCAACTTCTGCAAAAACTGTTATCGGTGTCATAGTATCTTCTGATATTTTTAATACATCATTCAAATTATTTTTATCAAATCCTATTAACATCTCATACTCCTCTCCACTCTCTCCTATATTATCATTAATATCTATCAAAGTATTAAATCCTAGATTATTATATTCCAATAACTTATTTGTATCGCAATATAAACCATCAGATATATCCATTCCAGAAGATAAAAAATTTCTTGACTTATATATAAATTTATCTCGCAAAGTTGGAGTGAAAAAACGAGAGTTTTCATCTATTTTTTCTCCATTAAATAATCTGTCTAAATCTCTTTTACTCTCTCCTAAATTACCTGTAAATGCTAATAAATCTCCACTCTTTAGACCTTTCCGATATAGTGGATTATCTGATTTAGAAATTATAGTAATTGATATATCTAATTTATCTCCTCCAACAGTATCACCACCAATAATTTCGCATCCAAAATTATCAGCTGTCTCTTCTAATCCATCAGTTAATTTTAAAATATCTTCTCTACTAATATCCTTGGGAATAGCTATAGATACTAAAGCATATTGAGGAATAGCATTCATAGCAATAGCATCTGAAATATTCACAAGCATAGCCTTTTTAGCAATTTGTTCTAAAGTCATCCATTCTCTTTTAAAATGTATGTTTTCATAAAAAGCATCTACACTATAAACCATATTACCAATAACTGCTCCATCATCTCCGATGTACTTAGATGTAAGTTGATTTATAAGAAAGTGTTCACTATCCATATTTTATCCAATCTAGTTTTGGCAAGATTGTAACATAGATTTATTTAGTATGATATTATGAAATAATCCTAAAAATCATCATCATCTTCAAATGCATTAGCCTCTTTTTCAAATTCTGCTTTTTGAAGTAACGCTATCTCTTTATCCGACATCATCATTTGAGTTACTTTATTCATTAAAAAGGTTTTATCTTCCAATTTTGTCATATAGGCATAAATTCCTACTGATATTAAAAATACTAGCAATATAGTTATTATCTTCTGTGCTAAATTAAATTGTTGAATCGGTTCTTTAACTCTTATTTCGCATACTCCAGCAGGACAATGTGTAGCTTTTTCTTTTTTGACTAAATTATATATTTTACAACCTAAACATATTGAAAATGCTGATTCAGTAATTAAAAGAAGGAGACATATTATGCAAATTACAACCTTAATAGGATTCATCAAAGGATTAATAACTATCATGTAAAACATTGGCAATGCTAAGATAAGTCCAATAGTCCATGCAAACCTTTTTTGAGAAGCTCCAACATACTCTGGAGTTTGGTTCTGTACAAAAAATCTACCTAAAAGAAGAGAGGGAGAGTAATTTGGATTCATAACTCTAATTATAAAGTCCAGTGTAAAAAAACTAATAAAAAATTTTGTTACGATTACATGACCTAGCATAACAGCATTAGTTAAACTAAGCAGACCAAAGACAAATAATATTCCTGCACCTGCTCTAGCTTCTCGCTCGTTTAATACTCTAATAGAATAACCTTCTACCTTTTCTCCATATTCAAAAAATTTGATCATAATCTATCTAAACATTCTTCCTGTATCTTTTTCTATATCATCAGGAATTGTAGCAATTGTCATGAATTGAGACATTTTCAATTCTGGATACATAATAGATATATAATATTTAGGGTCTAAGATTTTTGCTTCACCATTTTCTACAAGGACTGGATAAGGTAATAATCCTGCATTCTTAGTTCCAATTTTATCTATAAATTTTGAAGTTCTCTTTCCCAATTTTATGCCTATAACAACTCTATCTTTAGAAATTATATGGGTATAAACTATATTTTTTCTCTTTTTCTTTTTAATACTCTCCAGTAATGCTTGTGTAGAAGTACCTTTTGCTAATGTAATCATATCCTGATAAAAAGGCATTGATGCCATAAAATGATACTTAGGTAGTAAATTAAACTTTAATTTATCATTACAATTTGTTACAGTTGGAAATGCCTTTCTAATTGAATCAAGTATACCTTCTATAATTTTCATATCAAAATCATCTTGCATAAATGCTTTTGATTGATATAAAGGATTATTAAATGCTATCTCTTTGTCTATTTTATTTATTAAAACTCTTAGAGTACCTGCAAAAGCTCTATTATCTTTATCTACCATTTTAGTTAAAACATCATTAGTAAATACAATAGTAACTAATTTACCTTTTTTATCTATTTTATCAGATGATAGTATTTTAAAACCAGCATCTTTAAGAGACTTTATAACACTTTCAGAACTTTGAAGCTTACCTCTTAAGTAAGAACTAACTCTACTATTATCAATCTCTCCAACTTTTGCTTTGGATATTTTGTTGTCAGTTATTTTAGCTTTAACGGGAGGACGATTACCTTTCATTGCCATAGATCTTAATTCATATTTATTTATATTTTCAATAACAGGAGAATTTCCACCAATGGTAGTAACCTTAATTGGTTTAATTGGTATAGGCACAGAAGGGATAGTAATGATAACATCTCCACCAGTTCTTTTTACTTCTTCTATTACATCACTAGATTGATTATTATCTATACTTATTGCACCCATTAATAGTGAAGTAGATAATCCTACTATTGATAAAATTGCTTTGGTTTTATATATCATTTATGCTCCTAAAGTTTTTATAATTGTTATTCTATCTAATAATAGTTAATAAAATAAAAATAATAAAAATACAAGATGGTCAAAGACCACCTCGCAAAGAATAGATTAGTAATTAATTACTATTTTGTAGCATCTACACTTGTAGTTTTAACATCGTCAGATACTTTTCTAGTAGCATCATTAGCATCGTTAGATACTGTTTTTGCTGTATCTCTAGTATCATTAGAGATTGTTTTTGTAGTATCATTTGCATTGTCTGAAACTGATTTTACTGAATCGTTTGCATTATCTGCAACTGATTTTGTAGCATCATTTGCATTTTCTGAAACTGATTTTACTGAATCTCTTGAATCATTTGATACTGTTTTTGTAGAATCATTTACATTATCTGAAACTGATTTTACTGAATCTCTTGAATCGTTTGAAATTGTTTTTGTAGAATCATTTGCATTATCTGAAACATTTTTAACCGAATCTCTAGTATCATTTGATACTGTTTTTGTAGAATCATTTACATTGTCTGAAACATTTTTAACTGAATCTCTTGAATCATTTGAAACTGTTTTTACTGAGTCTCTAGTATCATGTGAAATTGTTTTTGTTGTATCATTAATGTTATCTGAAACCGATGTTACTGAATCTCCAGCATTATCTGCAACTGATTTTGTAGCATCATTTGCATTTTCCGAAACTGATTTTACTGAATCTCTTGAATCGTTTGAAATTGTTTTTGTAGAATCATTTGCATTATCTGAAACTGATTTTACTGAAGCAGATGTATCGTTTGAAATTGTTTTTGTGCTGTCATTTACATTATTAGAAATAGTATTTACTGAATCTCTTGAATCATTTGAAATTGTTTTTGTACTATCATTTACGTTATCTGAAACATTTTTAACTGAAGCTGATGTATCATTTGATACTGTTTTTACAGATGCTGATGTATCGTTTGATACTGTCTGAACTGAATCTCTTGAATCGTTTGATACTGTTTTTACAGATGCTGATGTGTCGTTTGATACTGTTTTAACTGAATCTCTTGAATCGTTTGATACTGTTTTTACAGATGCTGATGTGTCGTTTGATACTGTTTTAACTGAATCTCTTGAATCGTTTGATACCGTCTGAACTGAATCTCTTGAATCATTTGATACTGTTTTAGTTGCATCATTTACATCATGAGAAATAGCTACAGCAGAATCTTTAAAATCTTTAGTAGCCATTGTAGAACTATCTTTCATATCTCTAGTTGTATTAGTGATTGAGTCTTTTGTATCTTCAGCGATCTCAATAGTACTATCTCTAGCATCTTTACTAATATTAGTTACTGCACGCTCTGAACTATTCACAGTAGCAATTTCACTTGTTTTCAAGTCATCAGATACTTTTACTGCAGAATCCTTTGCATCTCTACTCACATTAGTTACAGTTCTTTCTGCACTTTTACTTGTTTCTACTGCTCCGTCTTTCATTGCTGTAACACTATCTCTAGCATCATGACTCATAGATGTCGCTGCATCTTTCATATCTTTGAACATATCTCCAAAGCTAAATTCAGCTTGTGCTGTTGTAATACTCGCGATTGCAATGGCACTAGCCAATACGATTCTTTTCATTTTTAATCCTCCAGGAATTGGGTTTCTTAATATTCTGCATTTTCTGCACAAAAAACTATATCAATCTTTCTCTAAATAGAAACTTAAAAAATAAATTCTAGTTATCTATATTGATAAAATGTCTCATTTCTTCTAGTATATTAATTTTTATGTGGTACAATTTGTTACATAAAACATTACACACTAGGAGTTAAAATGAAAAGATCAATAATTGCACTGGCAATAATAGGGACTATAGTAAATGCAAATCCATATACACAACAGGATAGAATCTTAGATATGCAAACTATGGCATTGGCTATGCAAGATATTCAAAATGGATTTTTCTATAATAATTATGATATGATTAAAGAGGGTTCAGCAAAATTAGCTGATACAATAGTCAAGGTTGTACCACCATTAGAAGAGATTGAAGAAAAAGATGTCATGACTCGCTATACAAATAATAAAGTACAAATAACTAATAGAGTTAGAAAAAAAATCAAGAAAAAAACTCAAGATATATTAGAAAGATTTAAAGCTGGTGATACAATCCAAGCAATTCAAGCTTATACAAAAATTACAAAAGAGTGTATGGCATGTCACACTCAATTAAGAAAATGGTAATACTATATAAATAATTAATAAGGATATTTTTTTGAAAAAATTACTGCTTGTAACACTCTTTTTAACAACCTTCATTGAAGCTGGTGCAAATCAAATCACCTTAACTGGTACAGTCATATCTAATGGTCAGAAAATGATAGGTAGTCGCTATATGGGGTATATTAAAAAAGTTTATGTTCAGCTTGGCGATTTCGTTAAACGAGAAGATGATTTGTATGAGATGGAATCAGCAGAGTTTGATATGATGAAATCTCAAGCAGATTTAGGATTAGAGCAATCTAAACTTGTTGTTGAATTCTGGAAGAAGCGTCTTGAAGTATTAGAAAAAAGAAAAGAGAAGTTAGAGCTTAAAGCAAATAATAAAATGATGATGCCTATGACTGATCTTAATGATTTAAATACAATGGCAGAAAATGCTGAATCTATGCTCGAAACAGCTCAAGTTATGGTAGAACAGATGTCAATCAAAGCCAAGCAATTAGCAACAGTATTTAATTATCTTAAGATGAAAGCACCATCAGATGGTGTTATTGTTCAAAAGAATATTAAAGTTGGTGATATGGTAATGCCTGGTATGCTTACCGTCATGATGGTTGATATGGAAGATTTAGAAATAGATGTCTCTATATCAGAAGGAATTATGAAACATGTTCACAAAGGTGATACTGTAAAAGTAGCTATTCCATCATTAGATTACAAAACAATTGGAAAGATAAAAGCATTAATACCAAATGCAAATCCGATGACACATAAAATTAAAATCCGTGTTAGCTTTGATACTAATGGAAAAAATATTTTTCCAGGAATGTATGCGAAAATAGTTATAGATAAAGCAAGATAGAGGCATATATATGCCTCTTTGATACTATTTAGCTTTCTCTAAATACTTACCTTCAACAGTATCAACCCTAATTTTTTCACCCTCTAAAATGAAGAATGGAACTTGAACAACTGCCCCACTATCAAGAGTTGCTGGTTTTTTTCCACCTTGTGAATCACCCTTAAAGTTTGGAGGTGTCTCTACAACTGTATATGTAGCTGTTTGAGGAATTTCAACAGATATTGCTTGACCATTATGAAATAAAATATCTGCTTCCATACTATCTATCATAAAGTCAAAAGTATCTTTACCAACTTGCTCATGAGTTAAACCAATCTGATCATAAGTTGTTGTATCCATAAATTGAAGGAAATCTCCATCATCATATAGGTATTGCATAGTTTTTTGCTCTAACTCTGGAATCTCAAATTTATCACCTGCATGAATTGTCTTTTCTATAACTTTACCAGTAGATAAATTCTTAATTTTAACTCTAACAAATGCTGCACCTTTTCCTGGTTTTACATGTTGAAACTCTGTAACTCTAAAAGGATTTCCATCTATTTCTAGTCTTACACCCTTTTTGATATCACCCATACTTATTACTGCCATTATAACTCCTTAGAAAATATATAAAGAATTATATCGTATAGTTACCAACTATTTTCTTTTTTGATTGCACTATAAGCATCATTTAACTCTTGCATTTTTTCTTTAGCTTGATATATAAACTCCCTATTCAACTCTTTATTATTTATAGTATCAGGATGATATTTTTTAACTAATTCTCTATATTTTCTCTTAACTATTGCGAAACTATCAGTTTTATTAACTCCTAAAATATTATATATTTCATTAATATTATCT
>JAMOSL010000094.1 GCA_027063105.1 Campylobacteraceae bacterium | reverse complement strand
TATTCATGATGTAAGTAATAATAGAGATGTTCATGGAAATATAGTTCAAATAAATTCTATAACAGGTGATTCAGATGTTAAGAGTTCAGGAAAAGAACCTGTAAAATTTATTTTTGATGTAGGAGGTAAATAATGAATTCTTTACGAATAATAGATGCAAAATTTATAAAATCGGCACAAAGTATAAGAGATTCTTTAGATGATACTCTTAGTGAAGTTGTATTTTTAGGTCGTTCTAATGTTGGAAAAAGTTCTAGTATAAACACCTTAACTCAAAGAAAAAATTTAGCAAAAAGTTCATCCACTCCGGGGAAGACTCAACTGATTAATTTTTTTGATACGAAATATAGATTTCGAGAAGAGGATTATGATATTAGATTTGTAGATTTACCTGGATTTGGGTATGCAAAAGTCTCCAAGTCTTTAAAAGAGGTTTGGCAAAAAAATTTAGTTGAATTTATTCAACATAGAGTATCCATTAGACTTTTTATTCATTTAAGAGATGCTAGACATCCTCATGCTCAAATAGATAGCGATGTTACAGAATATATATCTCAATTTATAAGACCAGACCAAAAATATTTAACTGTTTTTACTAAAATAGATAAGTTAAATCAAAAAGAGAGAGCAAAATTAAAACGAGATTTTCCTAATTCAATTACTATTTCAAATCTTAAAAAGAATGGTCAAGATAGAGTTCATCAAGAGATATTTAAGACAATATTTGGAGAGCAGGATTGATTAATCTTGTCAAAGCAAAACTTAGTGATATTACTGAAATGCAAGAGCTTGTAACTCAAGAGGTTCAAGATGGTATCATTTTAAAAAGAACTTCAGATGAAGTAGCAACAAATATTCGTTCTTATGTATTAGCAAAAGATAATGATAAAATTTTAGGATATACGGCTTTACATATTCATTCAGATAGAATTGCTGAAATCAGAAGCCTTATTGTCTCTGCTTCTCATCGTGGACAAAATATTGGAAAAAAATTAGTAGATTTTGCAGTTAATGAAGCAAGAGAGCTCAATATAACTCAAGAGATATTAGTTTTAACTTATCTCCCTGCATTTTTTGAGAAAATGAATTTTATAGAGATAAGTAAAGAGAGTATACCTGAACATAAAATTTGGACAGATTGTATTAAATGTGTACATTTTCCTATATGTAATGAAGTATCTTTAGTATATAAATTAGATGGAGATTTATAATATATGAGCCAAGTTGTGTCAGCCATTTTTTGGATATTATCAATTTTATATGTAATCTTTTATCCTATGCTTATATCAATATATGTCTTTATGCCTTTAATGATAGGGATTATAGGTTATATTTTTATATTAGGTTTATTAGAATCAAAAAATAGCTACATTATCTTTAGTATAATATATATGATTAACTTAGAAGTAAATTTATCTTTACCACTATTTTTGATAATATTTACAGTATTAATTTTTTATATTTTAATATATCCTACATTTAATATATTAAAAGAGTGTAAAGTTTGTGTCGGACTGCTATCGGTAATATTTATAGATTTATTATATTTTATTATATTAGTTGGATATGATTTTATATTTGATAAAGTTAGTATAGTAGTTGATAAACTTTTGTTTTATACTTTAATTGTTGACATGCTTATGGTATTCTTATTATGAAATATAAAATAATTTATATTATATTTGTTGTCATATG
>JAMOSL010000093.1 GCA_027063105.1 Campylobacteraceae bacterium | reverse complement strand
AAATATACTGTTGGCGATATGTACGATGATTTCGGTGAAGATATTGCTCATATGATAGATGGTCTTACAAAAATTATTAAAATTAATGTTGAGAGTAATCTTTCATCTGTTTCTAATGATAGACTTGTAAATTCTGCTTTAACATTTAGAAAAATGCTTATAGCGTCTATTAAAGATGTTCGTATTCTTGTTATAAAACTTTGTGATAGACTTCATAATATGTTAACACTAGATGCTTTATCTCCAGAAAAACAGAAACGAATAGCTGAAGAGACTTTAGTTGTATATGCACCTATTGCTCACCGTTTAGGTATATCTAGGCTTAAAAACTATCTTGAAGACTTAAGTTTTTATTATATCTATCCAGATGATTATAGTCAAATAGAAGATTATTTACAATCAAATAATCAAAGTTTACAATTCAAATTAAATGATTTTATTAATAGCATTAATAGTGTAATGTTAACTCATGGGTTTCATCCTGATAGTTTTGAAATTTTAGGTCGGGTTAAGCACAACTATTCTATATATCTTAAGATGCATAGAAAAGGTGTAACTATCGATGAGGTTCTTGATTTACTAGCTGTTCGGATTATAGTAAAAGAGCCTATTGATTGTTATAGCGTTTTAGGACTGCTTCATATTGAATTTAAACCTCTTATTTCAAGATTTAAAGATTATATTGCTTTACCTAAAGAGAATGGATATCAAACAATTCATTCAACTATATTTGATGAAGATGGAATAGTTGAAGCTCAAATTAGAACTATTGAAATGCATAAACTAGCAGAATATGGGATAGCAGCTCATTGGAAATATAAAAGTGGGAATGACAAAGTAAATTTAGAATGGTTAGAGAGTCTAAATTATCAAAAAGAATCTATTGAAGAGTTTTATGCATTAGCAAAATGTGATCTATTTAGTGAGGATATTGCAGTATATACTCCGAAAGGTGATTATTTTACTCTTCCAAAAGGTTCTGTAGCTTTAGATTTTGCATATGCTATTCATTCTGAAGTAGGAGCTTTGGCAAGTGGAGCTTTAATTAATAATCATAAATCATCACTTTTGAGTACTCTTAAAAATGGTGACATTGTAGATATTATAAAAGATGAAGAGAGTAGAATGCATTGCTCTTGGATAGATGCAGTTATAACTTCCAAGGCAAAAGATGGTATTGCTAATGGTTGTAAGCATCGTTTAAAAGAGAGTAATGAAAAGAGTGCTTATAATATTTTATCAACACTCTTAGATTATAAAAGAGATGGGATAGAAGATGTTATTGAAGACTTGAATTATACGCATTCTGTACATAAGTTACCAACTTATCTTGATTACTATAAAGAGGTTATCCATAGAATGGCTGATTATCTTGGTAAGAAACAGGTTAGATTTTGGGAACTTATGAAAAAAGGTTATAAAAAACCAAATCTAAGAGAAATAGAGCATTTTAGATTTTATACTAATAAACCATTTGAGATAATAGAATTTGATTACTGTTGTCATCCAAAAGTTGGCGATCAAATTGTGGCATTTTATGAAAATAATAAAGTTATTATACATCATAAATTATGTAAAAAAGCATATCAAAAGATTATTGATGGAACGCCTATGCTTTTTGTAGAATGGAAAACTAATAGATTATCTCATTATCGTTTAATTATAAGTTTACAGAATCGGAGAGGTGCATTAGCTGATTTGTTAAATAAACTATCTGCTT
>JAMOSL010000092.1 GCA_027063105.1 Campylobacteraceae bacterium | reverse complement strand
TATAAAAAAATTAATGAAACTAAATGAGGTCAAAAATTTTAAGGAAATTTATAACACTTCAAATGTAGCAAGAAAAATCAGAGAACAATATAATCAATTAGATAAAGGTAAATATACTATTGAAAAATTCTACAAATTATTAAGAAGTTTAGTAAATATTCAAATGTTTAACAAAGATGGGAAAGAGATAAAACGAGTAGGAAGTAAAACACCTTTAAAAGATATTTGTCTAAAAGTTGTTGGATTTTGTGGATTTAAAGGTGTTAGAGTTATTTAGTTTTATGATTAATAGTTTAACTTTAACTGCAAAAGATAAAGCAAAAATTTATACTCCACCTCATGAAAAAGGTGGATGCAGATTAATTATTCTTATTTTTTCGTTCTAACTTTTTATTTTTCTGTTCAAGTTTTTTTTCTCTTCTTTCTATTTTTCTTTGCTTAATGCCTTCTTCTTTTTTAATCTGTTTCTCTTTTTCTTCTTCTCTTAACTCTTTTTGTGTTTCTGCTTTTAAATAAGTATATAAATCACTATATTCTCTTCTTGTGTAATATCTTGTTTTATTTGTTGGAAGGTTATTTAGATTTATATCTCCGAATGAGACTCTCTTTAAATCTAAGATAGTTGCTCCAAAGTGTCCAAAAAATCTTCTAAGTTCTCTATTTTTACCTTCTGATATTGTAACTCTTAATTTTGTAAAATGTAATCCTTCTGTTCTCAATTCATAATTATCAAATGGTGCAAACTCCATTGATGTAATTTTACTATTTGCATGACCACCTACTCTTGCATCATTTAGAACTAAACCCTCTTCCATTCCTTTTATCATCTCTTTACTCAATATTTTGTCAATCTTTAAATTATAGGTTCGTGATAAACTACTTCTCATCAATCTATCTGCAACACTAGGTGAGTCAGTTAATAATAAAAGTCCTTCTGAGGCATAATCTAATCTTCCAATAGGTATAAAATGTCTAAATTTACCTGCTAATTTATGATATATAGTTGTTCTCTCTCTATCATCTTTTTTAGTAACCAAAACCCCTTTAGGTTTATTATAAACTATCATTGTAAGTTCTGTTCTAATTTTAATTGGTCTACCGTTAACAGCAACAAAATCATCATCTTCCACTTGAAATCCAAACTCTGTGATAACTGCTTTATTAACTGTGACTTCACCCTCTTCTATTAGCTTATCTGCATCTCTTCTTGAATGTTTACTATTGTGTGATATAAATTTATTTAATCTCATGTTTCATCTTTATCTTTTTATCCCTGCTTCTACAAGGTCGTGTATATGTAGTATTCCTACAATTCTTTTATCTTCATCTGTAATAATTAAAAGTTGGATTTTATTCTCTTCTATTATCTCCAAGGCATCAATAGCCAATAATTCACTGTTTTTATAACTCTTTGGATTTTTTGTTGCATAGTCTAATGCTTTATGAGATAAACTAAAATCATCTAACATTAAAGCTCTTCTTAAATCACCATCACTTAATAGTGCTATTAATCTTTCATTATTATCAACTATTAAAACAGTTCCTACTTTACCTTCACTCATACTAATAATAGCTTCATTTAATGATGTGTTTTTATTTATAATAGGTAAAAATTCTTTACGCATTAAATCTTTTATTTTTATGAAAAGTCTTTTACCTAATGCTCCAGCAGGGTGAAATGATGCAAAATCTTCTTTTTTAAATCCTCTTTTTTCCATTAAAGCAATAGCTAAAGCATCACCCATTGCCATAGTTAATGTTGTCGATGTAGTTGGTGCAACTCCCAATGGACAAGCCTCTTGTTTAACTTTAATAGATAGAACGGTATTTCCAAACTCTCCTAAAGTTGATTCTTTATTAGCTGTCATAGCAATTAGAGGAATATTAAATCTTTTTATATGAGGTAATATTTTTGTAAGTTCTTCACTCTCTCCACTATAGCTAATAGCCAATAGAGTATCATATTTACCTATCATTCCTAAATCTCCGTGGAGTGCCTCTGTAGGATGTAAAAAGAAACTAGGTGTTCCTGTACTTGCAAAAGTAGCAGACATTTTTGCCCCAACAAGTCCAGATTTTCCAACCCCTGTAATAATAAGTTTACCTTTTGTATTATCAATAATATCTATAGCTTCTAAAAATATATTGTCTATGGTGTTAGAAGCTTCTATTAAAGCATTAGCTTCTATTTTAAAAGTTTCTTTAGCTATATTAATTAAATCCATAATCTATTTTAACGCATCAGCAATTAATTCAACTGGATTTTTAAATACCACATCTACTTTAGCTTGATGTAGCGAGTTTCCTATTTGCATTCTACATGCACTACACTCTGCACTTACAATTTTTGCTCCAGTCTCTTCTATCATTTTAGCTTTTGGCATACCTGCTAACTCTGCTAAATGATATTTTTCTGTCTGCATTGTAACACCACCAAATCCACAACATCTATCACTGTCACTCATCTCTTTAATATTATAGTTTTGAGATAATAATTCTCTTGGTTCTTTATAAATACCTTGAACTTTTTTAGCATGACAAGCATCATGATATGTTATTGTTTCAGATATTGTTTTTCCTTTTTTAGCTAATTTACCCTTTAAGTCTGTATTTTGTTCTAGCCATTCTGTTGCCATAAATATTTTTTTATTTAATTGATTAGCTCTATATGCCCAGTCTTGTAATCCTTGATTTGTAAAAAATACTTCCCAGTCATGTTTTATCATTGCACTGCAAGTAGCCTCTGGAATGATAATAGCCTCAACATCATCAATAAAGCTTTCAAAATATTCAATATTTTTTTTACTTAAAGTCTCTACAGTATAGAAATCTCCTGTAAAATATGCAGGAGCAGAACAACATAATTGTTCTTTTGGAATAAAGGCATCAATTCCCAACTCTTCTAATATATCAATTAATGAATCACCAATTTCCGTATAGTTATAATTTGCTAAACATCCGATAAATATAGCGACTCTTCTTTTTCCTCCATGAGATATATCTTCGGGATATTTATTTAAAAAACTAGTTTTAGACAGAGATGGTAAGAATCTACCACTTTTAATTATAGGCATTGGAAATCGTGGAATCATACCACCTTTTTTTGTATCTTGTTTAAATCCACAAGTTTTAAATGTATATCCTAATTTCATCATAACATCCATTAACCATCTGTGTCTTAGAAGTGTAAAAAATACTTTTTTGAACCATGCTATACCAAATTTATCTGCTAAATCTTTTCTTACCTCTTCAATAATCATATCTGTTGGAAGTGAATTAGGACAAACTTCAACACAATTAGTACATAGGAAACAACTCTCAAAAATATCTTTTGCATTTTTATCAAGCTCCAAATTACCATCTTGATAAGCCCCTAAAAGGTCAATAAAACCTCTAGGAGATGTTACTTCATCAGGATTAATTTGATGGACTGTACAGACAGGAATACATTTACCACATTTAATGCACTCATCACTTGTCTCTTTAAAATTAAAAATATCTTCGGTTTTTCTCAAGAAGCAATCCTTACTACTTCGATATTTTTAGCCTCTTCAGCCCTTTCAGCTTCTTCTACTAAAATACCATTTGTACTAGCATAAGCCAAGAATTGATCAAGAGCTTTTGCCATTCCTCTCTTTATTGCTTCTATTCTTAGAGAAGAAGATAATCTTGAACTTCCCGTAATATTCTCTTCCACTTGTGTTTCAATTTTTCGTTTGAAGTGCATCTTAACACCTTTTAGTTCAAATTCCATTTTTATCTCTGCACGGTATCTTGTAATATATCCATTTGTATAACTAATTGGTGTAAAACTTGTACCCTCATAAGATGCCACAATAACATTCTCGGCACTCTCTTTTGGAGCTAAAGAGCCTTTGAATCGTGTTAAAACCATCTGATGAAGTGCATCTTTAATATATGATGCATTCTCTGGTTCTTTTGAATCAACAATTACGAATACATAAATAGTTCCATCAATTACATTTTTGATATAGTGAGCTGATGGTTTATATCCACAACCTACTAGCATTAAAAATGATAGAGTTAATAATATTTTTTTCATTTTATCCCTTAGTTTGGTTTAACAACTAAATTAACAAGCTTATTTGGTACAACTATCTCTTTTATAATAGTCATACCATCAAGCCATTTAGCTCCTGCTTCTTTTGCAATATTTAATATCTCATCTTTTGATGCTGATGGGGATACATCAATTTGAGTTCTTTTTTTACCATTAATTGTAATCGCTAGTGTTATACTATCTTTAATAAATACCTCATCAAGGATTTCTATTTTATTTATCAAATTTTCTCTATTAAATAACTCTTCACTTAACTCTGTTGCAAGATGTGGAGCAATAGGTTCTAAAAGATTTAATATAATATATAAACCTTCACTCCATACTTCAGCATTATTTTGTTTATCTAATTCATTTAATGCTTCCATACAACTAGCAATAAGAGTATTAAATGCAAATGTTTTAGTAAATACATCAGAAGATTTTATAAGAGCTTCATAAACTTTTACTCTTGCCGATTTTGAATCTTTATCTAATTTTGAGTGGTCTATTTTAGGTAAAGTTTTAGATGTAACTTTTGATTTTCTATCATATAATTTCTTCAAAAATCTAAATGCACCTTCAACAGCATTATCATTCCACTCCAACTCTTTTTGTGGTGGTGCAGTAAAAAGTATAAATAGTCTAGCCGTATCTGCTCCATATTGATTTATAAGTCCATCTGGATCAACTGTATTTCCAATAGATTTACTCATTTTTTTACCATCTTTCAGTACCATACCTTGAGTTAAAAGTTTGTCAAATGGTTCATCTATATTACAATACCCTAAATCTCTTAAAACTTTTGTAAAGAATCTAGCATATAATAAGTGTAAGATTGCATGTTCAATTCCTCCAATATATTGGTCAACACCTAGCCAATAGTTAGCATCTTCTTTATCTATACCTACATTATTCCATTTTTTAGGATTAGTTGCATATCTCAATTGATACCAACTAGATTGAATAAAAGTATCTAGTGTATCAGTTTCTCTTATTGCATCTTTATCACAATTTGGACATTTACAATGTTTCCAAGATGGGTGATTATCTAATGGATTTCCTTCTCCTGTAATCTCTATATCATCAGGAAGTGCTATAGGTAAATTTTCTATTTTCTCAGCAACTAAACCACAACTATCACAATGAACAAAAGGAATAGGTGCACCCCAATATCTTTGTCTACTAACTCCCCAATTTCTTAATTTAAAGTTAGTTGTACCTTCTCCTATCTTTTTATCTTGAAATAGGTTAATAATATCTTTTTTTGCTTGTGTATTTTTAACACCATTGAACTCATCTGAATTCTCTAACTCACCTTCTCCAGTATATGGTAAATCCCCTCCACTAATAACTCTCTTTATAGGTAAATTATATTTAGAAGCAAATTCAAAATCTCTTTCATCATGAGCAGGAACACTCATAACAGCACCTCCACCATAAGATACTAATACAAAGTTAGCAGTCCATACAGGAATATACTCTTTAGTTATTGGATGAATTACTTCAATACCTAAATCGTAACCCTCTTTATCTGATTTATCTCTCTCAACTTGTGTGGCATTTGATATATCTTTAATCGCTTTTGATACATTATCATCTAAAAGGTTATTCTTTATTAGATATTTTGTAATAGGGTGTTCAGGAGCTAACGCACTATAAGTTACTCCATAAATTGTATCAGGTCTTGTGGTAAATACACTAAAGTTTTCAAATTTATTATCTAATTTAGCTTTGGACTCTGAAGTTAACTCTAAATCAAATGAAAGTCCTTGAGATTTTCCTATCCAATTCTTTTGCATAGTAATAACTTGTGATGGCCATTTATCTTCTAATAATTTTAAATCATCTAATAACTCATCGGCATATTTAATAATATCTAAATAATAACCGTCCATCTCTTTTAATTCTACTGTATTATTACATCTCCAACAACAACCCTCCTCAACTTGTTCATTTGCTAATACAGTATGACAATCTTCACACCAATTTACAGTTGTTGATTCTCTATATAAAAGTTTTTTCTCAAACATTTTAATGATAAACTCTTGTTCCCATTTTGAATATGATGGATCACAAGTAGCAAATTCACGAGTTTTAGAGAAAGAAAATCCTAGCGAGTTAAGCTCTTTACGCATATAATCAATATTTGAATATGTCCAATCTTTTGGGTGTTTATTATGTTTAATTGCTGCATTCTCTGCTGGCATTCCAAAAGCATCCCAACCAATTGGATGAAGAACATTATAATCTTGTTTTCTATAATATCTTGCCATTGCATCACCTATGGCATAATTTCTAACATGCCCCATGTGAAGTCTTCCAGATGGAAAAGGAAACATACTAAGAATATATTTTTTCTCTCTACCTGTATTAATATCAGGTTCAAAAGCTCCCTCTTCTTGCCATTTTTCTTGCCATTTTTTTTCTATCTTATTTGGATTATAACTCATAATATCTCCACCATTTTAAATTAGATTAATTATATCTAACGAGTTATTAAAATGATATTGGTGAGAAGTTTCCACTTATATGAGATATGTGAGCTGGTTCTCCTGTTTTATTTAGTTTTAAATAGTGTAAATTAGTAGATAATTCTTTAAAATAATTAGATCTCTCTTTGTATTTACCCTCATTCCCCCAAGCACATATTATTAATTTACATTTGGATAAATATCTTTTTAAATATCTATCATTATTAATACCTACTGGATCATCAATATCATATATGGTAATGCCATCTTTTTCTATAAAAGAAAATAAGTTTAGAGAGTATAGACTGCCATATCCTAAAGCTTTAGCTATTTTGACTTGATGACTTATATCTAAATCAGTATTAATTGCATCACCAATTAAAGGCTTTAGTCCAATAATTCCTAGAGTTGGTTTTTTAATGTCCCATATGCGAGAGAGCATGTATCGATAATCTTTTTTATTTGAGAAAAGTGCTTGATTTACCATATCTTTGTCCTTTTTTGGATATTATTATATCTAAAAAATGTCACTTAACTATATTTAAACAAGGAAATTAATGCAACATCTTATAGATACTAAAAATCTTACTTTAAGACAAATTAATAGTGTACTTTCTGATGCAAAAGAGTTTAAAACTCACAAGCCAATAGCTCTATTAAGAGATAAACTCTTGATTACTCTGTTTTTTGAAAATTCAACCAGAACAAGAAGCTCATTTGAAATAGCAACAAAAAGATTAGGTGCATCTATGGTACATCTTGATTTAAACAAAAGTTCTACGAATAAAGGTGAAACGCTAGAAGATACATTTACAAATTTGTGTGCTATGAAACCTGATGGTGTAATTATAAGACATTCAGAGAATCATATACCTCAACAACTAGCTGATATGAATTTAACATCAGTTATAAATGCTGGAGCTGGAAATGATACTCATCCTACACAAGCTCTTTTAGACCTATTCACGATGAAAGAACATTTTGGTAGTGTAAAAGGTAAAACAATAGCAATAGTTGGTGATATATTAAGCTCAAGAGTTGCAGGTTCTAATATCCGTCTTTTAAAGAGAATGGGCATGAACATAATATTAGTGGCACCAAAAGATTTTATGCCTAAGAGTGATTTAGAACAAGTAGAAAAACTAGAAGAAATAATAGATAGAGTTAATGTTATTATGAGTCTAAGAGCTCAATTAGAGAGACATAAAAAACCTATCTTTGAAAATTACGAATTATATGCAAATGAATATTGTATAACAAAAGAGTTATTAGGTAATAGAGATATTTTAATTCTTCATCCAGGTCCAGTTATGCGTAATATTGATATTAGCGATGAGGTATTAGAAGATAGTAGATGTAAAGTATTAGAGCAGGTTACAAATGGGGTATATATTCGTATGGCTATTCTAAAACTTCTATTTTTAGACTCTTAAATGATAGATAAAATCAATAAATTAGGCAAAGAGAGAGAGCCTTTTTTATTTATTATATCTTATGATAAAAAAGATATTTTTGTTAATTCATTAAATGATTTGGACAAAGATATTTTATATAAATTAGATTCAAAACGAAATTATAAACAGAAAAAAATTCTATCATCAAACTATCTAAAAAAATATCCTATATCTTTTAAAGAGTATCAAAATAGTTTTAATAAAATCATAGAAGAGATAAAGAATGGAAATACATATCTACTAAATTTAACTTTTCAAACTCCTATAGAGACTAAACTATCATTGGAAGATATTTTTAAATATTCTCAAGCGAAATACAAACTCTATTTTAAAGATAAATTTATATGTTTCTCTCCAGAGAGTTTTATCGAAATAGAAGATAATACAATATCTACATATCCTATGAAGGGAACTATTGATGCATCTATTCCAAATGCTGAAGAGAAAATATTAAACAATCCAAAAGAGATGGCAGAGCACATAATGATTGTAGATTTAATGCGTAATGATTTAGGTATTGTTGGAAATGATGTCAAAGTCGAAGAGTTTAGATATATAGATAAAATTAGAGCAGGAGATAAACAGTTACTTCAAATTAGTTCTCATATTAAAGCGTCTCTACCTGATAATTGGAAAGATAATATTGGAACTATTTTAGATAAATTAACTCCTGCTGGTTCAATTACAGGTACACCAAAAAGAAAAACCATAGATATTATAGAAAAAGTAGAAAACTACAATAGAGGTTTTTACACAGGTATCTTTGGAATTTTTGATGGAGAGTCTCTATATTCAAGTGTAATGATTAGATATATAGAAAATAAAAATAAAAAGCTAACATATAAAAGTGGTGGTGGTATCACTATTGATAGCGATGTAAAAAGCGAATATAATGAACTAATTGATAAAGTATATTTAGCATTTTAACTTCCAAGATTGAAGGGATTGGGTGATAATGATAATTCCTAACCTATTTACCTTTATTTTAAAGTATTTATCTGTAAATGGGTCTATATAAGTCTGCATATTATTTCCTTTTATTTAGTATTAAATATCATATCAAAAAATTATGTGAGGGTATTTAAATTACTATGATTAATATCTCTTAATCTTACCTCAAAAACTGCTTGAAATGTCGCTGTAGCCGTCTATAATTGGTGTTTTTATAATCTAAAAACTGGCTAGCCACTTTTTAATCTCTTTTAATCCCTTGAATTGAACATTTGTCTATTACTTTTATTGATACTTTTTTTAGATTTGTTTTTGAACCTACTCGTTTTATGATTTTTCCTGTTTCATCATTTGTTATTTCTAATTCAACTAAACTTTTTAATAACTTATAGAACATTTTTATATTATATCTTTTACCTTTATGTTTATACATCTTATTATATTGAGCTTTAATAGTTTTTGCAAGATTACTTCTTAGATATATTTCGTTTAGATTTTTATATTTATTTAGTTTGACTATTTTATCTATAAGTCCACTTTTGTCGCTTTCTAGCCATCTTTCAAATGCTTTTCTTCTATTTTTAGGTACAGACCACTTCTCACCATTTTTAAACATATAACCAAAGAATTCTTCATTTTCTTCTTCAATATCTATCTTTTCTATTTTTGTATTTATCTCTAAAGGCTCAAAATCTTCTTTGTATTCTTTATATTCATAGAAATCTTTATCATAATTATTTTTAGTCAATTCACTTAAATAAGATACAATACTATATTCATCTGCTTTTTGATATTGATTTAGTTTATGTGTAATTTTCATTAATTTTGAATAATGTTCTCCCATAATAACATTAGTTTCTCTATCTCCTGTATAACTATTTATCTCTTTTTCCCACCAATCATAATCTAGGTATTTAGTATATTCTTCTTTTGGTGGAGCTGATACAATTTTTAGTGAATCTTTTATTCTTAATCTATAAAGAGCTTGAATTGTATTTTTATTATTCCAATGTTTACACTCTTTTGAGTAGACCATACAAGCATTGAAATTTGGATTCTTGATTGATATACCTTCTCTTAATGCACTTGTTGTAAAGACTATTTCTTTATCTGTTGTATGAATATCTTGGCTTTTAAAATTATGTTGTTTTCCTAAAACAGCATTATCTGGATAGTTCTTTTTTAAAACTTTTACATTATCCATAAATATTATTGAGCGATTATCTTTTGGTAATTTTCCATTTGTTGTGTAATAAATAATATCTGGATTTTCTGGTTTATACTTATATCTTTGTAAATCTCTTCTAAAAGACTTTTCTAAAGTGGCACTTAAAAATATTGCATCTAAATTATAAATTAGTTGAAATTCTGGAGATGGATTAAGGACTAACTCATGAGCTTCATCTACTATTAGTTTTATTTTTTTATCATCAATAAGTTTTCTAAATTCTAAATTACTTGTGTAATGCCCATAAAATTTATGAAATGTAATAATTGCTCCATTATCAGAAATCTTATTTAAAAGTTCTTCTGTATTTGTCCCTGATAGTAGATTTGATTGATAGCTTTTAGGGACTAAAATTAAATTACCTGCTTGTTTTTCATATTGAAAAGTTTTACCTGAGTTAGTTATTGAGATAACTACACTTGGAGATTTATCTAAATACTCTGGATATTGACCTGTATAATCTATAATTATCTCTTCTTTTGGTTTTTTCTCTTCAATAATCTCTTTTTCTATTTTTTCTCTAAGAATTTTCTCTTTATTTTTAGAAATATTTTCTATCTCTTTTTCTATTTCTACTTCTATTAAATAGTTCCAATTATTAGGAAATTCTGTTACAAAATCTCTTAAATCATATCCTGATTTTAACTCTTTATCTAACATTTTTTCAAAATTAATTGAAATCTTTTCACCTGATATTTTTGCTGTAACTTTCTTTTTAAAAGGATTAAATTGTGAAGGATTTTTGAAACATCTAAACTCTTCATCCTCTTTCTTCTCAATATCTTTCTTATCATTATCTTCGATAACAACAGCTATGACAGCTCTTGGCAGAAGATGATTAATATCAATTCCATCTGATTGCATTACAACATAATCTGATTCAGAAGCATGTAAAATCATAAATTCAGCAATTCCAGAAGCTATAAGAACAGTTTTTTTTCCTGTTAATCGTGAAGGAGCAAATCTTCCATCTCCACCTTTTAACCCCATCCATTTTATATCTCTAACTTGTCGTACTTTAATATTTCTGATTATTAATTCATCATCAATTAAATTAATAGCTAACGAATCATTTCTATAATCATAACCTATAAATCGATTTAGTTTAACTAACTTTACATCTTTGGTATTCTTTGGAATAAGTTCATACAGAAGCTCAAAAATTCTTTCTCTATTCTTTAAGATAGATTTCTGAAATTTTTCTTGTTGATAGCTAAAATTTGG
>JAMOSL010000091.1 GCA_027063105.1 Campylobacteraceae bacterium | reverse complement strand
ACTTTCAGATATTGCAGAACCTTTAAATCTTTCAGGTGCTAAGTAACTAGGTGTACCTGCTCGTGACTGTGTAGCATATATTTGTACAATTGAACCAAAATCTATAACTTTAAAGTGCCGTTTACCTTTTCTATCTAACATCATTATATTATCGGGTTTAATATCTCCATGAACTAAATCATATTTTATAAGATACTGTCCTGCTTTTAAAATAGTTTTGGTCATAGCTATGGCATCTTCGGTAATTAAAACTCTCTTTTTTATCAATTCTTTTATATCTGTTCCTATGAGATATTCCATAATATAATAACGATATGTTCGTTTTTTTGGAATAACAGCTTTTGGAAAAAATCCTGCTTTCAAACGAGTAGCATTCCAAGCTTCTGAGACAAATAAATCAAGTGCAACCTCATCATCTATTGCTTCATAAGAGGTAAATTTAATAACATATCTTACTCCTTTCTTTTCACTAAGCCAAGTAAGATTATTTTGAATGAGTGGCTTTATAAGCTTATATCCATCTATAACTTCACCTTTAGAATATTTTTCAGATATTATAAGATTCTGTTTTTTAAGTGTCTCAACTAAAGGTATATTCTTTATCTCTAAAGTGACTGCTGTTGTATCATCTGGTAAATTATCATTATTAATTATACTTGCACTTTTAACTAAATTATAAGCACCAAAGATAATATTGTCTTTTATCTTATCTTTCTCTAATTCAGTATAAAGTCCATCACTACATAAAAGTATAAAATCACCCTTTTGGATAATATTTTCAAAATAGTAAGGAGATACACTCTCTTCTAGCCCAATTGCTTGAGTTAATACACTTTCATACCCTTGTTCATCCATACTATGATCTTGAGATAGTTGTGTTAAATCATTTTCTCGATATAGGTAGACACGACTATCACCCACATTTGCTCCATATAATCTATCTCCCTGAATAACTACAATACTAACTGTAGTAACAATCTCAGGGCGTTCATAATTTTCTATAGACTCTTGATATAAAACACTATTAATAGAATGTAGAAAACTATCTATAGATTTTTGAATACTCCAACTATTAGGCTTAGTCTTAAAACTATTTATAAGTTGGGTAGCAGTTCTTTTAGCAGCATTAGCTCCCTCAATAGCTGAACCAACACCATCACAAACTATAGCTACAGACAAATTATCAAATTTTTTTACAAGAACATAATCATCGCCTACAAGTTGTTTACCTTTAGCAAGAGAAAAATATGTAGTTTTAATGTTATGTTGATTCATTTAATTCTTATATTCCATTCACTCTTAATGCTTTTGTTTTTCCTATCATTAAATCTATAGTCATATTAATCCTTTTAAATACGCTCTCTTGTCTATATTCAAGATTATGTTTTTTGCAAATATCTTTAACTAATGGTTGCATTTTTTGATAATAACTTAGAGGTATATTTGGAAATAGATGATGTTCTATTTGATAATTTAAAAATCCTTGTGAAGCATCTATAATATCTGTTCCTGTATAATAATTAACGCTCCCCATAATTTGTCTAAGATAAAATTCACCTTGATTCTTATGTGGTTCATTAAACATATAAATATCTCCAGCAGAGTGATTTGGTACGATTAACATAAATGAATGAGCATTAGCAACAAACTCTGCAATTATTGAAATAATAAGAGCTGTTATTATTGCTTCTACTCCAAATGGAAAAAATAGAAGAGGTAGAAGAATAAAATGTGCTACAGAATATGGAAGTAGAGAAGTTTTCCATAACTCTTTACCACTTTTTGTAAATGGATTAAACTCATATTTTTCAAGCTCTTCTTCTTTTCTCTTTCTTCTCTCTTTGTTCTCTAAGATTCTCAAAGTATTTGGTGCATAATAAGTAAATTTCCAAGTAGCGACAAATATATAAACTATTAAATAACGAAAAAACATAGGAATTTTAGATTTAATAAGCCATTGCATATTTCTCTCTACATTATCTGGATCGCCAAGCTCTCCTAAATGATAATGATGCATTATATTATGTTCATATTCCCATGCTTCAGGTGTAATCCAATCAAACCAATGGACAAATCTATTTCCCTTTCTTGCAAAACCAGCTCTCGTATATCTATATGGTATATTTTCTACTTTGTCATATGCACCATGTAAAATTGGATGAGCTACATTCATCCATCTTGATACATTTCCGACACCGATTAATATACCAGAAATAATAACTAATCCCCAAAAATAGAATCCACTTAATATAATAGATGATTCTAGCACAATAGTTGTAACCATTAAAATATAGCCTATAAATGTGAAAGCCCATCCCCACAATTCTAATTTACGTAAATGTTGATAGTCTTCCCATGTAACAGAACCTATTTTTTCTTTAATTTCCTCAATATCTTTTTGAAATTGATTTTTATCAATATCTTCATATTTAGCATACGCTTGTGCCATGTTTTTCCTTTAGGTTAATAGATTTTATTAAAAAGAGACAATAAACTCTTATTTAATTTATTATTTAAAGTTATACATGGTTTGAGCTTATATATATCTTAATAAACTATATAATTCCCCCAGCATTTGCACCCCAAGTTGTTCTCCATCTTGTTTTTACAAAACTAATACCTGCTATTGCTATTAAAACTACTATTGCAAATATAATAAATCCTGCACTATAACCATCAAATGCTCCTTTACTCCAACCAAATGTTTGAATAAGTGCTGTACCACCAATACCTCCAGCTGCACCTACAAGACCTGTCATAATACCTATATCTTTTCCAAATCTTTGTGGTACAAGTTGAAATACTGCACCATTTGCCATACCTAGATTTGCCATTATAAAGAATATAATTACAATAGCTAACCAAAATGGAAGAGGAATTAATGCATTAATTAGTGCGAGAGTGGCAACTGAACCAAAGAATATATATAATGATTTAATCCCACCCATCTTATCTGCAATTGCTCCACCTACAGGACGCAAAATTGCTCCTGCAAAGATTGTTAATGCACCAAAATAACCAGCAATAACTTTTACATTTGTTTCATCAAATACAGCAATACCAAAAGAACTCATATCTGCTTGATAAGTATTCATTAGATAAACTTTCATATATCCAGCAAATCCTACAAATCCACCAAAACTTACTGCATAGAAGAGGCTAAACCACCAAGTATCTTTATCTTTAAGGAGTTTACCATAGTCTCTAAGCTTTTTAGGGCGTGGTGTATATACTTCTTTGGGAGCATCTTTTGCCATAAATGAATATGCAATAAAGATAATAGTTGAAAGAACTCCACCTACCAAGAATACGGATTCCCAACCCCATAGTTCAGCAATTTTAGGAGCAAAAAGAAAATCTATAACAACACCTATATTACCAGCTCCTGCGATACCAAGTACTATACCTTGAAGTTTTGGGGGATACCATTGACCTGCTTGTGGTAGTGCCACGGCAAATGAAGCTCCAGCAAATCCTAAACCTAATGCAACAGCTATAAGTTGGTCATAAGTTATATTTGCACCTTGTGAATAAGCAAAGAATAGTGTAAAAATTACAATAGATTGTGACATAAGTGCTGTTTTTTTAGCACCAATTTTATCAACTAAGAAACCAAGTAAAATACGCAATAAAGCACCAGCTAATATAGGTACAGAAAGAAGTGTTGCTTTCTCTGAAGCAGTTATAATATGTCCATTGACTGCAAGAGCCTCTGCTATTTCTGTAGAAAGTGGGCCCAGCATTGTCCAGACCATAAAACTAAAGTCAAAATATAAAAATGCTGCTAAGAGTGTAGGTGCATGTCCTTGACCCTTTAATGCTTTAAATCCTGCCATAATATTCCTTTGTACGCTTAATTTTTATTAAGCAATTTAAATTTGTAGATGCATTATAGCCTATATAATAAGTGTTTATTTTAATTTTATGATTAGTTTTTAAGCACAAAAAGGCTATTTATATATTTTTTTATAGATATAATAATAAAAAAGCTAAGGGAATTTTCATGAATATTTTAGAAACTGCATTTGAGAGTAGAAATAAGAAGCAGAATAAAGTTGAAAAAACAAAAGCATTAAAAATACCTATGAATGTTTATACACAGCTAGAAGAGATAGCAAGTTTAGGGTATGAAAATTTATCAAAAGAAGATAGTGGATATTTCTTAAAATGTTTTGGTCTTTTTGATAAAGGTGAAGACTTTATGCTTCGTGTTCGTCTTCCTATTGGTCAGCTAAATAATGAACAAGCGATTCGTATAGGAGAAGTGGCTCAAAAGTATGGTAATGATTATATAGATATAACTACAAGAATGCAAATAGAGTTGCGTTATATAAAAATAGAAAATATTGCAAAAGTATTAAAAGAGCTTAAAGATGTGGGAATAAGTACTTTTCAGACAGGTGCTGATAATCCTAGAAATATTGTGGCAGATCCATTAGATGGTTTGGCATTTGATAATATAATAGATACAAAACCAATTGTAGATGAACTTCAAAAAATGACTATTGAAAATCCTGAATGGATTTCAGTTCTACCTAGAAAATTTAATACTGGAATTTTAGGTTCATTATCAAATTCTTGTAATATATTTGGACATGACTGCTGTTTTGTTCTAGCCAATAAGAATGGTGAATTTGGATTCAATGTTTATTTAGGTGCAAGAGTTGGTGTTCAATCTAAAGATACTAATATCTTTGTAACAATTAATGAAGTAAATGATTTTTATATGGCATTGTTAGAAACATTTAAAACTTATGGATATAGAGATAATAGAAATAAGAATCGATTGCATTTTTTACTTCAAGATGTCGGAATAAAAGATTTTATTGATGAGGTGAAAAGAATAGCTGGTAAAGATTTTAGAGAAGCTGGTCAAACATTAGTTCAATCTCAAAATATTTCGTTAGGTTCAAATAAAGTACTTTTAAAAAATGGTAAATATGCTCATAAAATTATTGTACCATCAGGTATATTTAGTGGTACAGATATGATAGAAGTAGCAAATAGAGCAAAAGGATTTGGTTCAGGTAATTTACGATTAACTTATGACCAAAATATATTTGTAGTTGATATTGATAAAGATTCATTAGAGGCTTTCGAGTCTACTACAATAATTACAAAATATGATGCATATAACAATATATATTTCAATGATATGATAGCTTGTGCAGGTACAAAAACTTGTAGCTTTGGTGTGATTCCAAATAAACCTGATGCGATTGAAATGGCAAATTTTCTTAACTCTGAAGTAGCTATAACAAATGGAATGGTAAGAATGAATTGGTCAGCATGTCCAAAAGGATGTGGAATAAATGGTATTGCTGATATTGGATTTGAAGGTTGTAAGGCTAAAGACGATAATAATAATCGTGTAGATGGTGTACATATTTTAATTGGTGGAAAAATTACTAGAGAAGCAAAAGAAGCTAGAGTTTTGCATAAATCTATACCTATTATAGAAGCAAAATATCATATCAAATATCTACTTCAAACTTATAAAGAGAATAAACAAAGAGGTGAAAGCTTTGAAATATTTGAGGATAGATTTTTAAGTTCTAATTATTCATATCAAGCCATTGGATTTATGACAAAAATTAACTATATTCTAAATGACAAGCTAAATTTAGGCGTTATACTAGAATTAGAGGATAATCCAAAAACTTATAAAAAAGAAAATTTTGAAATTATAGATTTTGGAATGAAATTATTTAAACTACTTACAAATGAAAAAAGATTTATAGGAGTAGATAATGAATTTGAACCAATTTTATCACAACCTAGAAAAATTAGAAGAGATGAAGTAAGTAAAATAAATTCAAAAGTACCAAATAAATTAAGTGAGGTTATTTATATGATGACAGATACAAATAAAAGTTCAAGAGCAAATGTTTTTTCTGAATTATTAATGCAATTAAAGGGAGTATAATATGTCAAATAGTACACCTTTGGATAATTTTATAAAACATAAAGCTGATACAGGAATGCAGTGTGGAAACTATAGCATAGATATTCCAGAACTTAAAGATGGGGAGCAATATCGTTTTCACTTTGATGCAACAGCTTGTGTTGGGTGTCACTGTTGTGAAGTAGCATGTAATGAACTTCAAAATAATCCTTCTGATGTAAAATGGCGACGAGTTGGAGAGATGGAAGGAGGAATATTTCCTGATGTCTCCCAACTTTTTAACTCTATGAGCTGTAATCACTGTATAGACCCTGAATGTCTGCGTGGATGTCCTACCAATTCATATATTAAATTTGAAGATAATGGAATAGTATTTCATGATGATGATAGTTGTATTGGATGTCAATATTGTACTTGGAATTGTCCTTATGAAGTACCTGTATTTAATAAAGATAGAGGAATAGTAACTAAATGTGATATGTGTCATGATAAGTTGGCTGTGGGTGAAACTCCTGCCTGTATTCAAGCTTGTCCTGCTGGAGCTATTGAAATAGAGGCAGTAAATAAAGAAGAATGGATAAAGCATGACATGCAAAAAGAGGGAGTAGCACCTCATCTACCAGATATAAATATTACTAAACCAACAACAAGATATACACTTCCTGAAAATATGCCAAACTATAAACCAGCTAATGATAGGTTACTCAAACCAGCTCATTCAGAGTTACCTTTAGTTTTTATGACTATTCTAACACAAATATCTCTTGGTGCTTTTTTAGCTCTATTTTTAGGTCAATTACTTTTTAGTTTTGGATTTAATCTTCCTCAACCTACATTAGGTATGGCAATTATTGCATTTATTCCATCAGCTATTGGATTGCCACTTTCAGCCCTACATTTAGGACGACCAATTATGGCTATTATGGCTATGAAAAACTGGAGAACATCTTGGTTATCTCGAGAAGCTATCGCACTAGGAGCTTATACTGGACTTGCAACAATAGTAGCAGGAATGTATTTTTTAGAGATTAAAGGATTCTTACTATTATTTACTATGGCTATTACTTTAATTATAGGAATATTTGGTATTTATGCACAATCTATGATTTACAGAATCAAAGCTCGTCCATCTTGGAATAGAAAATCAACAACTAAAAGGTTCTTCGGTTCAGGATATATAGGTTTTTTACTTATCTCTGCAATACTTTTAATAACTAATGGTAAAGATGGAGCAATGGTACTTTTATCTGTAGCACTTCTAGCTGGAATGACACAAGTTTTTATTATATATGAAGAAGTCATATTCTATCGTCATTTAAATAAAGAAGATATTCTATATTATCAACTGAACAGAACAAGAATATTACTTCAAGAACATTTTGGAAAGCTAAAAATAATCCGTTTATATAGTCTAATTATATTTGCACTGATATTACCACTATTCGTTATTCTATTTATTGCAAGTGGACTTATACCTTTAGCTATTATTACTTTAATAATTTCAATTATTGGTGCATTATCAAGCGAATTGATAGGTAGGTATCTATTTTATAGAACTGTTGTTCCCTTAGGATTAGCAGGAAACTTTTTTGCTGGGAATCAGAGAGGATAAAACATTATTGTTTCTATAAGATTAAGCCATCATTAAATAACTCTCATCATAATTTGGTGCTCTTTGGGCTTTTAGAAATTCTACTATCTCTGCTACTTCTACTTCTGTATTCCAAGGTGCATGAAGTCTTATTAATCCAATAGATGCTGGTGGGGTGAACAGTGCATCACCTCTTCCTAATAGGCTCTCTGCACCTATTATATCTAGTATAATCTCTGAATCAATTTGTTTCTCAACTCTATAACTTAGTCTCGAAGGTATTTTTTCTTTAATTAAGTCTGTTATAACATCAACACTAGGTCTTTGAGTTGCTACAACTAAATGTATTCCTACTGCTCTTGCCATTTGGGCTAATTTCACTATAGAGTATTCTACCTCTTTACCTCCAGTCATCATTAAATCGGCTAATTCATCTATAAAAATAACAATAAATGGCATTCTTGCACCATATTCTTTCTCCATCTTTTCATTAAAGTTATCAATGTTCTTTACTTTTTTTTCTGCTATAAGTTTATATCTTCTTTCCATCTCTAAAACTAAATTATCTAATACTGATATAGCTTTTTTAGTTTCTACAATAACGGGAGTTAATAGATGAGGAATATCATTATATATAGAAAATTCTAACATTTCGGAGTCAATCAAGACAAGCTTTAAATTATCAGGGTCATTTCTATATAAAAGGGATAAAATCATAGCATTAATACCTACTGATTTACCACTACCTGTCGTACCTGAAATAAGAAGATGAGGAATCTTTTTTAGGTCGGCAATAAATGGTTTACCAACAATATCTTTTCCTAATGCTATAGTTAAAGGTGATTTTGACTCATTAAATAATTTACTTTCTAATATCTCTCTTAGATATATCGTATCAAAACGCTTATTAGGTATCTCTATTCCGATAACATCCCGATTTGGTATAGGAGCTTGTATTCTAATTGTTTCTACACTTAATTCTATAGCCAAATCATCTTGAAGATTTAATATTTTAGATACTTTTACACTTGGAGCTGGTCTAAATTCAAAAGTTGTAACGAGTGGGCCAGAGTATGTTCTTATAACATTTCCATCAAGATTGAATTTTTGTAATTTTTCTAAAAGACCTTTTATTTTTCTATCTATTTCAACTTCTCCTAGACTTGTAGATGTTTTTGTTACTTCCTGTAAAAAGCTTGTTTTAGGAAGTTTAAAGTTTTTTGGTTTATATTGTTCACCTTTTTCTATCTCATTTAATAGTTTAGAATTTTCTTCTAATTCATTTATAATAACTACTTTAGGTTTTATTATTACTTTTTTATCAACACTATTATTAGGTATTTGTATATTTTCTCTTGGGTCAATAAAGTTTTGAGTATTTGGATTATATGGCATCATAATATCGCTATGAGAGTTTTCAAATGGATTTCGTATTATCTTTAAAAAATTTATATCATAAGATTTTTGAGGTATTTTTATATTATTTATTTTATCACTTAGATAATAAAAAAAATCTTTAATATAATATAATTTATTATTAAAATCATCTATATCAAATTCATCATCTACTGTTAAAACTAAATATAATAGAATAATCATAAACCAAAATAACCATATACCAGCTTTACCTATATATGGAAGTAAAAATGAGTATATGCCCATAGCTAAAGCACCACTTTCTGAAGGTTCAAATATCAAAGATGATAATATAATTAAAGATATAAAGAATAAAAGCCATCCTATATAGAACTCTATATCAGTCAATTTAGAAGGTTTTTGTTGAATTTTATATATTGGATAAAAAAGTAGAAACATATTTATATAAGCTAAATTTCCAAATAGTTCGATATTCATACCACCAATCATATTTCCAATATTTCCTGCTAATCCTGTTCCATAAAATAGTGTTGAGAATGCTAAATATATAAAAATAAAAGCAAAAATAATAATTTTGATTTTCAAATTCTCTCCTAAGGTATTTTATTTTTATTATAACTAATTAATCACTCTATTACAACAAAAAAGATAAAATTATGAAAATTAAAAAATATGAAAGGTCTCTTTTGAAAGGAAATCAGTATTCGGTTAAAGTTTATGAGACAACTGTAGAAGATGAAAATAAATTTATATCTTTTTTTGACAATAATTATATATTATTTAAAGATAGATTAATCGTAATTAATGGTGAACTATCGGATAGAATTAAAGATTATTTGATTTCAAAATCATTAATTTTTGTTAACAATATTGAACTACCAAGAAACAAAAATAGACAAGAGTTAGAATTAGAAGAAGAGAGGATTCGACTAGAAGAAGAGAGAGAACAAGAATTTATCAAAGCTGAATTAAATAGACTATCAAATAAATTACATAATAATTTAAAAGTTTTAGATAGTATGGTGAGAAGTGGTCAGGAACTTAAAATAGATGGTGACTTACTTCTTTTAAATCGTGTAAATAGTGGAGCAACTATAAATATAACTGGTAACCTCATCATTACACAAGTTGTTGAAGGTGCTATTAGATGTGATGGAAATTTTATGATGCTTAGTAATTCACCAAAGGCAAATATAATATTTCATGGAGTTCAAGTAGATAACGATTTATTGGAAGAGAAACTAAATAGAATAGAGTTAAAAGATAATAAAATATTGATAACCCCTGTACTTAAAAAGGAGATTAATTGGGCATCGTAATAGCAGTCATTAGTGGAAAAGGTGGAGTAGGAAAAACAACAGCAACAGCAAATCTTGGATTAGGTATTGCTATGAATGGAGAAAAAGTTGTTGTAGTAGATTTTGATATTGGGCAAAGAAACTTGGATATGATTCTAGGATTAGAAAATCGTGTAGTTTATGACATGGTTCAAGTTATGGATGGAGAGGTTAATATAAAACAAGCTCTTATTAAAAGTAAGGTAAATCCAGACTTATCATTTTTAGCAGCTTCACAGACTAAAGACAAAACAGTTTTAGACTCTAATAAGATTAAAGAGTTATTAGATAATCTAAAAAAAGATTTTGATTATGTAATACTCGATGCACCAGCTGGGATAGAGGGTGGATATGAGCATACAATAGAGTTTGCTGATGCTGCTATTATTGTTGTTAATCCAGAGGTATCATCTATTCGAGATGCTGATAGAGCTATTGGAATATTAGATTCCAAGTCTCAAAAAGTTAAAGATGGCGAAGAGGTTGTGAAATATTTAATTATCAATCGAATTGTAGCCGAAATGGTTCAAAAGGGTGAGATGCTCAATAGTGAAGATATATTAGAAATATTAAATATTAAATTACTTGGTAAAATCCCTGAAGATAGAGGAGTCATTGATGCATCTAACCAAGGTAAACCTGTTATTTTAAAAGATAAATCAATAGCTGGAGAGGCATATAAGCGAATTGCTATGAGAATTTGTGGTAAAAATGTTAAGATGGAAGATATAGAACGGGTAGATGTAAGTTTTATGAATAAATTTAAAGGGATATTTAAATAATGTTTCCTTGGTCCAAAAAGAAAAAGAGTGCATCTATTGCAAAAGATAGATTGACTATTGCCATTATGTCTGATAGGAGGAATGAAACATATCCTTTTATGGACGATATGAAGGCAGAGATTATTGAGGTGGTTAGAAAATATATCGCAGTGAAGGATATAGAGATAACTAAAGAGAGAGAGGGTGATATTGAAGCTCTATCTATAGATGTACAGCTAGAGGTTTAGAAAACTCTAGTTTAAAATTACAAGGGTATATTTATGCAAAAACTCACCAAATTTAAAATATCTTTTTTTATTAATTTTATAATAGGGATTGGGCTAGTGTATACTTATCAATATTTTCAAACTAACTTATATAGTGCAAAATCATCAATAAGGGTTGGAACTCCAAATAGTTCTGATATGAGAGTGAATACTCAAGTTGAATTATTGAAATCTACTTATTTAATATCTAAAGCTCTACAAGATATAGATTTGTCTCATATATATTACAAAAAGATTAATTATACAAACCATCTTATTTCTGATGAATCTCCATTTATCGTATCTATGACTAGAGGATATAATATGACATTT
>JAMOSL010000090.1 GCA_027063105.1 Campylobacteraceae bacterium | reverse complement strand
TGTTACTGAATAGTTCTTTGCATAATCGCATAATTTCATATATTTTTTCATGAATAAATTATATCATAGTAATCTTTAATATCATTTTAAATATTTTTCTATTATTTAAAGCTTCTGTTGGTAATACCTTACTATCCTTACTTTATTATAAGTTAGAGGTTGGAAAAATTATAAGAATATAGACTCATTATCTTTATCATTTGTTCCCAAAATTTCCTCTTCAAATACTTTTTGATTTTGTAATTTAATAATTGATACAAAATCTAAATCGTTATCTATTACTTTTCTTATCTCTTCTCTAAATTTAATAATATTAGATATTTAATTAAATCCCACAACTTCCACCAACTATATTAAATACATTTGTATATCCACAACTAGAACACTCAAATGTTACCATTTTAGGAGAACCACAACCTGTACTTCTTTCATCAACTACATCAACAGAGGCTTGATGACAAGATGGACAGAAACCTCTTTTTATACTATCTAATTCATCTTTTTTCTCTTTAAGATAATATGTATATACAACAACTGAACCGATTAGAACAATTAACATAAAAATTAAAACATATATATCCATAACTATTATCTATTTGCTTCGCTGAATATTTTCATCTCTTGCATATTAAATGATTTTCTACTTCCATTCTTATCGTACTTATAGCCATTTATTAATTTATTTTTCTTCCAAGTAGTCCCTATTTTCATCATACCACTAGGATAATATAAATTCATAGAACCATGTTTCAAACCTTTTTTATAAGTGATTTCTGCTTTAAGTTGAGAGTTATCATTATAAAAACGACTTTTACCATCTAATATTCCATATCTATATGTCATTTCATATTTTACAATTGCTTTTTTTGTATATGATTGAACTATTCCATGAATTTTATCATTTACATAAGGTTTTGCATACATAAGAGTTGCACCATCAGGATAATAATCATGTTGTGTACCATTCTTTTTACCATTCATATAACTTATTGCTGATTTAACTGTTCCATTTGGATAGAACAATTTTTCCGTTTTTGCAAAAGCATTAGTTACAAATAAGACAAGTGCCAATAAAATAATTTTCTTCATTCAAACTCCTATTTTTTAATTATTATAGCAGATAAATTGTATTTTACCACGGATTTACATCATTCTTTTGTTCTAATTTTTTATTATCATTTGTTTTATACATCATTGTTGGCATTTTATTCTGATTTAATTTTTTTAGAAGTCTCTTTAATTCTTGTTGAGTTAATTTCTCTTCTTTTCTCATTTTTTGTTCTTTTGGTGTGCCTGATGACTTTTGTTTCTCACTATTTTTTTTGTTTTCTTTTTTATCTTGTTTCTTATTCTCTTTATTTTCTTCTTTTTTATTTTCTTTATTTTGCTTTTTATCTTTTTGATTCTCTTGGTCTTTACCATCTTGTTTTTTCTTGTCCTCTTTATTCTTCTTTTTTTCGTCCTCTTTTTTCTTTTTATCTTCTTGCTTCTTTTTTATCTTTTTTGCTAACTCAAGATTATATTTTGTATCTTTATCTTCTTTAATTTTTAGAGACTTTTCATAACTCTCTATAGCTTTATCCCATTTCTTCTGTTGAAAATAACTATTTCCTATATTATATAGAATTTTATTCTCTTCTATGCCTTTAGCATTTTTATAATTATTAATTGCATTATCATAATCTTTAGATTTATAATATGCATTGGCTTTATCATAAGATACTTCTGGAATTGTTTGATCAAGTGTTTTATATAACTTTATACTTTGATTATAATCTTTATTATTGTAGGCAATATTTGCCTCTTCTATCGTTTGAAAGTCAGTTAATCCTGCAAATATATATATTGGAATCGTAGATATAATAAATAGTTTTTTCATAAATTTTCCTGTTTAAAATTCATTTTACTCTTAAGAGAAGCTTAGAAAAGTTATTCACATATTGAATGTGAATAACTTTTTTGAGGGAAGATGTGTTACATCATTCCACCCATACCTCCCATTCCACTCATATCTGGCATTGCAGGAGCTGGTGTTGGTGCTTCTGCAATATCTGATATTGTCGCCTCAGTTGTAAGAAGTAAACTAGATACAGAAGTTGCATTCAAAAGTGCTATTCTTGTAACTTTAAGTGGGTCAATGATACCTGCTTCTATCATATCAACAAACTCACCAGTAGATGCGTTAAACCCAATATTTTCATCTGCATTATTAGCAATCTTATCTGCTACAACTCCAGCATCAAAACCTGCATTAGATGCAATTTGTTTCATTGGAGCAGTAATTGCTCTAAGAATAATTTCTCCACCTATCTTCTCATCATCTTGAAGATTTAAAGATATTTTTTGTCCAGCTTTAACAAGTGCTGAACCACCACCAATAACGATACCCTCATCAACTGCAGCTTTAGTTGCACTAAGTGCATCATCAACTCTATCTTTTTTCTCTTTCATCTCTGTTTCAGTTGCTGCTCCAACTTTAATAACAGCTACTCCACCACTAAGTTTAGCCAATCTCTCTTGGAGTTTCTCTTTATCATATTCGCTTGAAGTAGTTTCCATTTGAGTTTTTATCTCATTTATTCTTGCTTCAACAGCTTTAACATCACCCTTACCGTCAACTATAACTGTATTATCTTTATCTATTACAACTCTACTAGCTTGTCCTAAATCTGATAATGATGCTTTTTCTAATGAAAGTCCTAACTCATCAGTAATAAGATTAGCTCCTGTAAGAATTGCAATGTCATTTAACATAGCTTTTTTTCTATCACCAAAACCTGGTGCTTTAACAGCTGATATATTTAATACACCTTTTAATCTGTTAAGAACTAGAGTAGCTAAAGCTTCACCTTCTAAATCATCAGCAATAATTAAAAGAGGTCTTCCTGATTGTTGAATTTGTTCTAATATTGGAACTAAATCTTTTAAAGATGTAATTTTAGCGTCTGTAATTAGAAGTAATGGAGATTCTAGTTCGCAAGTCATTTTTTCGGAATTAGTTACAAAATATGGGCTTAAATATCCACGGTCAAACTGCATTCCTTCAACAACTTCTAAGTCATCATTGATACCTTTTGCCTCTTCAACAGTAATAACACCATCTTTACCAACTCTCTCCATAGCTTCAGCAATTAAATCACCAATAGCTTTATCAGAATTTGCTGAAATTGTAGCTACTTGAGCAATCTCTTTTCTATCTTTAACTGCTTTAGACATACCTTTTAGCTCTTCTATAATAGCTCTAGTTGCCTTATCCATTCCTCTTTTAACTTCAATTGGATTAGCTCCTGCAGTGATATTTCTAAGACCCTCTTTAAAGATAGAATGTGCAAGAACTGTAGCAGTTGTTGTACCATCTCCAGCTTCATCAGCTGTATTCGATGCAACCTCTTTAACTAGTTGAGCTCCCATATTTTCTAAACTATCAGTTAATTCAATTTCTCTTGCTACAGATACACCATCTTTTGTAATATGTGGAGCACCATAACTCTTTTGAATTAAAACATTTCTACCACGAGGTCCCATTGTTACTTTTACTGCATCGGCTAGTTTACTAACACCTTCATATAATCCATTTCTTGCATTATCTGAAAAAAATATCTCTTTTGCCATTATTTACTTCCTTTTATATTTATTATTAATTTATTTAAAATCTAAGATAGAATACCTAAAATATCATCGCTTGTTAAAATCAAAAGCTCTTCTCCGTCAAGAGTAATCTCTGTTCCACCATATTTTCCAAAGATTACTATATCTCCTTCATTAATTCCTTCATCTAATGCGTCAACACCAACAGCTTTAACTGTTCCTTGCTGTGGTTTTTCTTTTGCACTTTCTGGAAGAATTAGTCCTGATGGTGTTGTTGTAACCTCATCTTCTCTTTTTATTAAAACTCTATTTGCTAATGGTTTAAAACCCATAATATTCTCCTTAGAAATTATATTTTAAATTTGTGCTGATATTGTAATAAATTTTGATGAATATGTCAAGAGTTTATGAGTAATTAGTAAGAAAAGATGAGTCTATTTGACTAAAGAATATAAAAAATACAATAAAATATAGATATTTATCAAATTACCTTGACAATAAAGTTTTTTTTTGGTAAAATTTCGTCCTATTCACAAAAAGTGGTAAGGTAGCTCAGCTGGTTAGAGCGCTGGTCTCATAAGCCGGAGGTCGGGGGTTCGAGTCCCCCTCTTACTACCACTTAATCATAAACTTATTTAAATAAATCAGCTAAAGCAGTTGTATCAGTTGTTTTTGCATATTCTTTACCATCTTTACTCTCTTTTGTTCTATCAGTAACTCCTTCTACTTCATTCAAATCTATATTATATTTTGTAAGCATAGATGCTAGACGAATATTTATACCACTTCTACCAATAGCTTTTGCTTTTTGATCTTTTGTAATATTTATAACAGCTTTTTGCTCTTCTACTTTAATACTTTGAGTAATTGCAGGACTTAGAGAACGAGTAATAAATATTTCTGGTATAGCAGAATACTCTATACAATCGATATTTTCTCCATTAAGTTCATTACTAACAGCATTAATTCTAACACCTCTAACACCAACTGCTGCACCAATTGCATCAATATTCATATGATCTGTTTTAAGTGCTATTTTAGCTCTCTCACCTGGAATTCTTGCTGTTGACATAATTTCTACAATTCCATCTTCTATCTCTGGAACTTCTTTTGCCATCAATTTTTCTAAAAACTTAGGTGAAGTTCTTGTTAGTTCTAAAAACATTCCATATTCTGGATCAATAGTTACAAATCTTAAAAGTGCTTTCATTGTATCACCTCTTTTAAATACTTCACCCTTGATTCTATTTCTTTGACTAAGAATACCTTTTAATTCACCAATTTCAACATAAGTATTATCATCAGCATCAATACGATTTACTGTTCCAATCATTACTGTATCAACTAAAGCTCTATATTTTTCAAATAAGTCTTGTTCTATTCTTCTTTGAATATGATACTCCAATTCTCTAAATAAATTTGCTGCAGCTGTCCTTCCATACTCTTCTAATATAAATTCTGTTCTAAGCTCATCACCCAATTCAATTTCAGTATCATAATCATAAGCTTCAGTCAATGCCATAAAACTATCATGATGTGTCTCTAGTCTTGAATCATTATCAGCTACAACGGTAATTATTTTACTAACAGAGTAATCTCTTGTATCCATATCAATATTAATTTCAAATGTACTCTCTTTTGAAGTTAATCTTTTTGCTGTATTTGTCAATGCCTCTTTAAATGCATCTATTGCATTTTCTATGCTAATATTCTTCTCATGAGCAATAGCTTCTACTATATCTATAATTTTTTCCATGGTTAATTTTCCTTTTAGATTGTTTTAGTAACATATATTGTCTATAGCGTGGGTTTAATTTATTATTTTTGCAGAAGAATATTATATCTAATCATTGCTTTACTAAAAATAAAGTATACTTGCCTACTGATTTTTTAGAGAAATCTAATAAATAATATGACTAATCATTGAAGGAACAAAAAAATGAAATTGAAACTTGCTAGAACAACGCTTAGGGCAAAACCAAAGATGATTGACCTCAATAAAATAGAAGATGAACTAGCAAATAAATCGATATTTTATTTTGATAAAGATAATTCTCATAAAGATATGATTGCACTAATTGAACATTTTGAAGATAAAGATTATAGCGTTTATATGAGAGAAGTAAAATATGGTTTGGATGATAATGAATATATCTATGAAGTCCATATTGTAAAATAACTCTTTATAGATATGAAAAAATTATTTATAGAAACTCTTGGCTGTGCAATGAATAGCCGAGATAGTGAACACATGATAGCAGAGCTTAATAGAGAAGAGGAGTATCAATTAACCACTGAGGTTTCTAATGCTGATTTGATTATTATTAATACTTGTAGCGTCCGTGAAAAACCTGTGGCTAAGTTATTTTCTGAAATAGGTATTTTTAAAAAATACAGAAAAGATGGTGCTAAAATAGGTGTTTGTGGATGTACAGCAACACATCTAGGAAAAGATATTATTAAAAGAGCTCCAGTTGTTGATTTTGTATTGGGTGCTAGAAATGTATCTAAAATAAATCAAGTTATAAAACAGAAACATGCAGTAGAAGTTGATAATGATTATGATGAGAGTAGTTATGAATTTGCAGGATATAGAACAAATAGATTTAAATCTATGGTTAATATATCTATTGGTTGTGATAAACAGTGTAGTTTTTGTATTGTCCCAGAAACAAGAGGCGATGAAATATCCATTCCCAAAAAACTAATTATTCAAGAAATAACAAAAGCTGTATTAACTGGTGCTAAAGAGGTCATGCTTTTAGGTCAAAATGTAAATAATTATGGTAGAAGATTTACTGATAATAATGAAAGATGCGACTTCACACAACTACTAAAAGATATATCACAAATAGATGGATTAGAGAGAATTAGATTTACATCTCCTCACCCTTTACACATGGATGATGATTTTATAAATGAATTTGTATCTAATCCTAAGATTTGTAAACAGATACATATTCCTCTTCAAAGTGGTTCAACAGAGCTATTGAAACAGATGAAAAGAGGATATACTAAAGAGTGGTTCTTAAATCGATGTGATAAAATCAGAAAATTATCTCCAGAAGTAACAATATCTACAGATATTATTGTTGGTTTTCCAAATGAAACTGATAAAGACTTTGAAGATACACTATCTGTCTTAGAAGAAGTTCGATTTGAACAACTATTTTCTTTTAAATACTCTCCTAGACCACATACTCAAGCTATAGATTATCCAAATCAAATAGAGGCTTCAGTAGCTTCAGAGAGATTAACAAAACTTCAAGCAAGACATACAGAAATATTAGATGAAATTATGGATTTAGAACTTGGAAAGATTCATAAAGTCTATTTTGATGAACTAAAAGCTAATGGTAAAGTATCAGGTAGGAGTGATAATGGCAGATTAGTATTCGTTGAAGGCAGTGAAGAGTTACTTGGTAAAATTATCGATATTAAGATTATAAAAACCTCAAGAGGTGCATTAGATGGTATTCTTATAGACTAAATGAAAAAGATAATTCGTAAAATTGCATATATTATTGCACCACCAATTATATATATAATTATGCGTTTTATATGGTATACATCTAAAAAGAAATTTAATTTTATAACCCCTATCACAGACCATCAACATATATGTGTATGTTGGCACAATGAACTTTTAATATCTCCACAGGCATATCGTGCAATTCATAAAAAACAACCATCTTTTGCAATTATAAGTCAACATTTTGATGGAAATATAATTGCTAAAGTTTTATCCTATTTAAAAATAAATTCATTAAGAGGTTCAACAAGTAGAGGTGCTTCTAGCGTTTTGCGTCAATCATTTCGTGCAATTAAAAATGGTCAAGAGATTTTAATAACTCCAGATGGTCCAAGAGGTCCCAAATATAGTATGAGTGATGGAGCTATAGGATTGGCACTTAGAAGTAAAAAACCAATCTTTATAATGAGTTACAAGGTAGATAGATTTTGGCAACTTAAGAGTTGGGATAAGTTTATAATCCCAAAACCATTCTCTAAAATAGAGTTTTATCTGCAAAGTATATCTATTGATGGATTAGAGTTAGAAGAAGCTAAAAAACTATTACAAATGAAAATGTTGGAATATACACAAAAATAAGTACTATTCATATATATTCTTATAAGAGAGATCCATAGTATACTCTTCATTAGGTTTTAAAGATATATTATATATATTTGTGAAAGCATTTTCATTTATCTTGCTACACTGATTTGAACAAGTATCTTTTATAATTAATTTCCCTCTATTAACAGGTATACTTTTTTTAATTTTAATGATTTCATTTTCATTACCTCTATTTTTAAGATTTATACTATAGCTAATAAATCTCTCTTTAGATGTTTTTATATACTTTTTTATAGTCTCTTTTCCAACTATATCAAAATGTTTACCTATAGCTATTTTTACACTCTCTTCCTTCGCAATATTTTTTATATTTTTAGAACCTACAAAGCGAACTTGATTGCTACTATCTTTCTTATATACTCTAACATCACCTTTAGGTAAAGGTATTCCTAAACGATTTTTAATACTATTTTTAAACTCTATAATTTGAGTAAAGGATAATTCTCTCTCTCCAAAATTATAAAAATGAAACTTTTGAGTATAAATAGAATATCTACTATATTTTATACCTTCTTTTTCTATAAATAATATCTGTTTCTTCTCTTTGTCTTTAATAGTCTCTTTAAATGGTATCTTATATAAATGATATCCTAATAAGCTTTCACTTTTTATACTCTTACTTCTTCTTTTACTCTTTTGCATTGCCATCAAAGATATTCTATCGACCTTCTTTACATTTAAATCTCCAGCTACTACACTAATATCTGCATTTTTATATGTTGCACCAGAGTTATTATCTATTGTAATCCAAGCATTAAGATTTAATCTCTCATTATCCAATAAATTAATATTATAGTCACTACTCCAACTTATACCTCTTGTTAAATACCTAAGATTAATATCTAAAATATTACTTGTAGTCTCAAGATTCCAGAAAAGAGAAGGTTTAACTGCCATATCTTTTGGAATATTTGGAAAAAATAGCTGATAAGGCTGATATATTGCTCCATAGTTTTTTTCTCTGATTAAAATTGGTGATAGTGAAATTAAAGTTCCTTCTAAAATCTCTACAGAATCAGATTTTTCTGTATAATGAATACTTTTACCTAAATGATAATTAAGTAATGAATCGTAACTAATTGTATTAAATGAATAATTTTGTGAAAAAAGTTTTGCTTTAGGACTAAAAGATGCAACAACTGAACTAGTATCAATGTTTGTTGGTATTCCAGAGTACATAAGTTTAATCTTACCAGCTTGTTTAATTTTGGCATTTCTCTCTTCACTAACCATTGCTATATTTTGATTATAAATAGTTAAAGAGATGTTTTTAGGATTATTTGCAAATGCTAAATTTGTGTCAGATTGATTTGCAAGTAGCATAGATGTTGAAATTGCTAACATAGATAGATAATTCATAAGAAATTTCCTTCATGATAATATCATATAAGTATATCATAAACATAATTTTTGAAAGACTTTTATGTTCCAAATATTTGTATAAATATCAATTTATATAGATATTCCTCCCAATTATACTTAATATCAAATAAGTGATGATTATATGACATTCATAGTATAGAATTAGTATAAAAAGATGAATATCAAAATGAAAATAATTGGATACTTAAAAGATATTGTTGGTGATTTTTATGCAAAAAATAATTTTGGTATATTGCGTAAAGTAGATTCAGGTGATGCCATTTTTGAAAAAGAGATAGTTGTGGATAGTAAAGATTTTAATTATGAAATAAAAGATCCACTTTTTGTAGCATGTAAAGATAATATAGATAAATGCCTTACAAATTATATTACACCAAAATCTTATGTAATCAATGAGAATATAATAGAGAGAAGTGGTGAGAATATATTTAACGAAATATTTATGAATATAAAAAATAATATTATCAGAGTATTAAATGATTATCAAAAAATAAATATATTAGAAAAATATAATTCAGATACTATTGAAGATACAGATGAGAATATAGAAATAGAAATAGAAAAGAATATAGTAGAAAAAAAAGAACCTATTATAAATAATATAATAATAAAAGAGAATCTTAAAGAGGTAGTAAAAGATGTATTGGAAGAACTTGTTGATAATACTGAAAAAGTAGAAATAGAAATAGATAAAGTAATACCTATATCACCTATAAAAAGTATTACTATTCAGAATGATGATATTCAAATTCCTGTTATTCATAAATCTATTATAGAAGAGAATTTAGATGAATTAATTCCTTTAATAAATATTACTATTCAGAATGACGATATTCAAATTCCTGTTATTCATAAATCTATTATAGAAGAGAATTTAGATGAATTAATTCCTTTAGTAAATATTACTATTCAAAATGATGATATTCAAATTCCTGTTATTCATAAATCTATTATAGAAGAGGATTTAGAAACTCCATTTATTAAAAAGGAAAATATAGTAAAAAATATAGTAAAAGTAGTTGAGGAAGAACCTAAAGATAAAATTATAGAAGAAGTGGAAAAAGAGCAAGAAAATATAGTAGAACCAATTATTATTAAAGAGGTAATTAAAACTCCTGATAAAGTAGAAGATAATGTAATAGAGGATAATGAAACGAATGAAAAAATAAAAGAAAATGATGATGAATTTGCAGGATATTCATCTAGTGTGGCATTTATAAAAAATGGAGAACAAACAGCTATTATTGATGATGATAATAATTTTAATGGTGATTTTGATATATCAGAGTTTGTATTATCTGTAACTTTAGAAATACCAGACGAAGATTATATGTTTGATGATGATTCAATAGATTGGGATTTATCTGAGGATAATCATAGATTAACTGGTTTTTCCGATAAAGATGAAATAATTAAAATTGATATTGATAATAATGGTATATATCAAGGCGATTTTGATTATTCAAAATATTTTTCAGATATGGATATAAATATCATAGCAAAAGATGCATGGGGTGATAGTGAAAAATCTAAAATTAATATTATCGTAGAAAGAGAAGAAGAAAATGAAATAGAAGATAAAGATAACATACAAAATAATATAGAAGATGATACTCCTATAATAGAAGAAGTATTCTCTAACAAACAAGAGAACAATAATTCAAATAAAAATTATGAAGAAGTATCAAGAGAAGAGAATTACAATAAAGTTCCTCTCCCTCTTCCTATTATTGAAGATTTCTAGATTTAACAAAGATAGAATGGGTAAAATCTTATTAATTTCAAAATATTTTATTAAATTTTACTCCACTTTTAGAACCGATTAGATTTATCGACCACTATTTTAGATTATTTATCTCATCTATTGTTAAACCAGTAATCAAAGCAATAGTTTTTAACCATTGCCCCTGCTGGTGAATCTCCATTTTTAATCTTCCGATTCTGTTTTTTTCTAAAAAATTCCAAGGCATATAATCTAGGTAGCCTTAAAAATCCTCTACATACTTAAAATCTCACCTTGTGAAAAAAGGATACTTAAAAAGTCTCTTCGAGAAAAGGACGCACCCACTCAAATTTTGATATAATCATTGTTAAAAAAAGGAGTTTGCTCTTGGAAGAAAAAGAGATACATTTAGTTAAAAAAGTATGTCAAGAATATGGATTAACTCAAACAGAATTATCTAAAAAGTTAGATATACCAAGAGGAACAATATCAAGATGGGTTTCAACTGAACATATGCCAAAAACGGCAGAATTAACTTTAGAATTGATGTTGAAGAATAGAGAACTAGAAAATAAATTAGAATCTTTTAAAGTTTTTAGAGATATTCTGAACAAATTATAAATATATTTCATCATTTTATAGTATTCTATTGACTTTATCCTCATTTATTGCTACAATGTCAAATATTAAAAATAAAAGGTATAAAAAATGGAGACTCAACCAATAGAAGGTGCAATTGTAATTCATGAGAACTTAGTTAGAAGATTTATGAGATATGAAAAGGATTTTGCTAATCTATTGGCTTTGT
>JAMOSL010000089.1 GCA_027063105.1 Campylobacteraceae bacterium | reverse complement strand
GAAGCAAAGAATAATCGGGTTCTTTAAGTTCTGGTTTTTCTATATGAATATTAAAATTAAATACTATATCTCCACTAACTTTTTCTTTAATAACTCCTGTCTTATCTCCTGAAGAAGTAGGTGTACAAGAAAAACTCATTGAAGTAGTACTACCCTCTAAAGATGTCATATTAGAACATTCATTTATTGATACTATTAAAGATGATGATAAATTAGTACCAATTATTGTAAATTTTGTCTTTTTATCTAAACTCTTAGTAGATTTTGGAGATATTGAACTGACCGTAGGAGAATCACCTTTTATATATACATAATCACTTTGTTCATTAGCTATAGAATTTCCTGCTTTTACCTCACTTTTACAAAATATATTATCACCTTTCCAATTTATATTATATAAGTTAACAGTTTTAGTTCCAATTTTAAGTGAGCTATCTATATATTCTGGATATTTATAATTAGACCCCTTTCCACAAATAGTTCTTACTAAAGTTAGTTTATTTTCTGATGAAACTCGAAAGCTAACATCTACATCATATCCATCATGCTCAGGTGATGTATGCATAAAATTCCAAAAATTATATATATGTTCCTTCACAGTAAAATCACTTACTACAGGTTGAATTAGGGTATTTATATCCGATGAAGTTTCAGTTTCTACAGGTAGTTTTGGTTTTTTATCTATATATACACTACCTTCTAAAACTTTTGCAATAACATTACTAGCTTTTACTTCTGTTTTACAATATACTCTTTGTCCAAACCACTTATCACTATTAAAATATAAAACTTTAAACCCAATAGAAGCAGAAGTATCTTTGTATTGGATATTATCATAGTTGTTTCCCATACCACAATGAACTCGAGCTAATGTTAAAGATTTATCAGATGATAATCCAAAACTAACTTTAATTTTAGCACTTTTAGAATCAAATAGAGAAACCTTGAAATTTCTTACTTCAGGTTTTTTTGATTGAATTTCTCCTGATACATCAATATAATAATTTTGAATATTAACACTATTATTAATAGTATTCCCTACAATATTATTATTACTATTAGAGACTACTGTATTACTATTTCCATTAATTGAAACATTACTAATTTTATTAAATGAATCTACTATTGTCTGCTTATTTGATGTAATATTTTGCATTACCTCTTTCGCTAATATTTTATCTTCTAATCCCTCTTCTGCAAATTTAAGTCCAACTTGAGTTTTATTATTTACTATATCTGTATCACTACCTTTTGCTCCATTAACTACAGCTAAAATAAATACCGATTTAGATATTCTTCCACTAGATAATTCTGATTCCCAATAATCTGAACCTACACTATCTGGTATTCGTTTAAATAAATTTTTATAAATAGCTAAAATAAAATCATAATCACTATACCCATTAGGATAAATGGACTTTGTCTCATCTTGATCAAAAAAACTTGTAGCAATATCTTCTAAACATAAATGTGAATCATTCAACCAATAATTTAATCCTTTACTATCTGGTGCTCTATCAAATGTAGCCACATATAACTTTGTTAAACTATCCTTTGTTGCAATTTCTGCATAAATATTTACATTTAATAAAACAACTAAACCTAAACTTAATAATAACTTATACATAATTTCTCCTTTACTGTATAATATAGTATAATACGATAAAGATAAAGATAAAGATAAAGATAAAGATAAAGATAAAGATAAAGATAAAGATAAATAGTTACATATAGTTACATTAAAAAACCTACACCCCCTACCGTGAATCTCCATTTTGACTAGTTTTATTATTGAAATTAGCTTTCTCTTCTATTTCATTTAATAAATCTTGTGAAAGATCAAATTCAAGTACCGTGTGATTAATAACTACTTTTCACAGTATAATACTTCAAAGATAATCTAGGATAAAAAATGGAAGTAATGTCTATAAATCAGATAAAGATTAAAAAAAGTTTTGAGAAATAGCATATAAAATATATAAAGTTAATACACGGTACTTAAGTTCTTATAAACTTCTTTTAACAAAGAAATAATAATTTTTTAGATAGAATAATTTTAAAAAGGTAAAAATTTATTTATGACCAAAATAATTTCAAAATGTAAATTTAATACTAATAATAAATATTTTAAATTTATTGATTTGTTTGCTGGTATTGGAGGATTTCATCAAGCTATGCATGAATTAGGTGGAGAATGTGTCTTTGCTTCTGAAATAGATACAAATGCTAGAAAAACCTATATGCCAGAAGAAATACCTGATTTTGATGTTTTATGTGCTGGATTCCCTTGTCAGCCATTTAGTCAAGCATGTAAAAAATATGGTTTTGATGACAATCATAAATCTGAAAGAGGAAATTTATTTTTTGATATAGCAGAGATTATTAAAGTTAAAAAGCCAAAAGCATTTTTTTTAGAAAATGTTAGAGGATTAGTAAATGATGAAAACAAAATATTGGTTAAAGATACTAGAGAAGCAATATGGAACTTATATCAAAAATTAAAAGAGTATAAACTAAATCCAACTCTAAATATAAAAGATATAATCAATAGTGAATTTGATGATTTTGCAAATAAAACTACAATATATGATGCACTTAACAAGTCATTAAAATATTTTAAAAATAACAAATCAGATTTATTAAAAGTACTGGAAAATCCAGATATTCCTTTACATAATAATCTTAGTGAAAGAAATATACGAGATTATGTAAAAAAGAGAAAAATCAGTGGAAGTACAAGAAGTGACAATGGAAGAAAAGCTAGAGACACCTTTGCTAGTTTGAAGAAAACCTGTAAGAAACTTGCTATTTCATTTAAGGAATATTTACAGGATAGAATATCTGGAGAGAACAATATAGCAAATCTAGGAGAAAGTGTTAGACTTGCTTATGCCTCTGGTGGGTGAAAAATGAGAAGTTACAAATAATTTATATTTTAAAATCTTATTTAAACAGAGTTCCACCTTTATGTACTTTATCTATTAGAAAACTATATATATCTGATAAATCGAATCCACTTGCTAAAAACATTTGTTTATTTTGTTTAAGAAGAAAATCTGCTGATTCTAATTTGGTTACGATTCCACCTGTTGCAAATTCATTATTTGGAGTATGATCTGCTTCTAATTCTTTTTGGTCTATCTCTTTTACTGTTTTATATGCTATTGCATCATTATATTTATGTGGATCTTTATTATAATATGCATCTATATCAGATAAAATTACTAACATATCTGCATCAAAATAGTGAGCTACATGAGCAGATAATCTATCATTATCTCCAAAAACTAGCTCTTCTGTAGCTGTTGCATCATTCTCATTTATAATTGGAACTACTTCTAATTCCAAAAGTCTATCAATTGCATTTTTTGCATGAGCTGTTTGTTTTCTTGAATCTAAGTCATCTGCACTAATTAAAATTTGAGAACATAAGATATCATATTTACTAAATTTTTCTTGATACATTAACATTAAGAGAGGTTGACCAATAGATGCCAAAGCTTGTTTATTTTTAATAATCTTTTTATCTATATTTACTTTTGTAGCTCCAGCAGATACTGCTCCAGAGCTAACTAAAATAATATCATAATTAGATGATTTAAGTTTAGATATAAATTTAACTAAAGCAATCATTCTTTTTTTTGCCATAACTATTCTATTTGTGGTCTCATCTTTTTCTGTTAAAACATGAGAACCTACTTTTATAACTACTCGCTTATTCCTCTTCATTAATCTCTTTTTTCTCATTTTTTATGGTTTCAGCTTTTGCAAAATCGAATAATGCATAACTAAGTGCATCAATATTAAATCTAGCAACAGAAGATATAGGCAATACAAAACCAACCTCATCATCTCCATATTCATCCCAACTATCTCTTTTAAATCCATAACTCAAATATTTCATATCAGCTTTATATTTTTTTAATTCTTTATTTGCTTCTAGTCCAATCTCTTCTAAAAATTTCTCTGTTAAAGTATTAACCTCATTAACGGAAAGCGAATCTATTTTTGTAATAACTATTGCATGATTCCTTGTAGATAATTCATCAGAATATCTTTTTACCTCTTCTTGAAGTGTCTCATATTGATAGCCCATCTCTCTATAATTTGTAGCATCAATCATAAAAAGAAGTGTTTTTGTTCTTTCTATATGTCTTAAAAATTCTAAGCCTAAACCTCTACCATCACTAGCACCTTCTATAATTCCAGGGATATCTGCCATCATAAATGAATCATAATCTCCAATCATAACAACCCCTAATTTAGGTGTCAAAGTTGTAAATTCATAGTTCGCAACTTGTGGTCTAGCATTTGATACTGTTGATATTAATGTTGATTTACCGACATTTGGAAATCCAACAAGTCCAACATCAGCTATCATTTTCATTTCTAAGGTTACATGTTTTGTTGTTCCAGGTAATCCAGGTTGTGCATAATTTGGGCGTTGATTTGTAGAACTTTTGAAATGCATATTTCCAAGTCCACCTTTACCACCGTCTAAAAATCTAATTTTCTCACCCTCTTCTAATAAATCAAGTATAACTTCACCTGTTTCCATATCGACAACTTGTGTACCTGGAGGAACAGTGATTAATGTATCCTCACCTTTTCTACCATAACACTTTCTACCCTCTCCAGGCTTTCCATTTTCAGCTTTGATTACATTTCTTCCACGCAAAGCACTAAGTGTATCTGTATTATTATCTACTCTAAAAAATACTGAACCACCTCGTCCACCATCTCCACCATCAGGACCACCCTTTATAACAAACTTTTCTGTCCAGAATGATACACACCCAGCTCCACCTTTACCCGAGTGTATTATCAATTCTACATTATCTACAAACATTTATAACCTTTTTAATTTAATAACATTATCTCATAATAAAATTAAAAACTATTAACTAAATTAATATTATTGTCAAACTTTTCAATTTTATCATCTGCACTAGAGACTATATCCTTATCAACAAGTAACTCTTTTACATTGATTTTATCTGGATAATCAATATGCCCCAATATTGTTTTAATACAATTGATTCTAGCTCTTTTTTTATTATCAGAATCTATAACTGTCCAAGGGGCATGTTCTGTATGTGATGCAAGAAACATTGAATACTCAGCTACTGTATATTTATCCCAAAGTGTTTGAGAGTATTTATCTATTGGGGATAATTTATATTGTTTTAATGGATTTGTAGCTCTCTCTTTAAATCTCTTTGCCTCTTCATCTTTTGAAACTGAGAAATAAAATTTTAATAAAATAATACCTGCCGTAACTAACATCTTTTCAAATTGTGGAACTTCATGAAGAAATTCTCTATGCTCTTCATGCGTACAAAAACCCAAAACTGGCTCAACCCCTGCCCTATTGTACCAACTTCTATCAAATAGAACTATCTCTCCAGCAGATGGTAGATGTTGTACATATCTTTGAAAATACCATTGAGTTTTTTCTACATCTGATGGTTTATTAAGTGCTACAACTCTAGCAGTTCTTGGATTTAAATGCTCTGTAACTCTCTTTATTGTTCCACCTTTACCTGCTGCATCACGACCTTCAAATATTAATAAAACCTTTAATTGATTATCTTTAACATGATTCTGTAATTTTAAAAGTTCTATTTGAAGCTTTTTAAGCTCTGCATCATATTCTAATTTTTCTCTCTTTACCCATATTTTAACACTATTTTTTTTCTTTTTTTTTATCTCTTTACTCATAATAAAACCTCCTAATATTATTATTTTGATAAATTGTATCACAAAACTACCATCTTATAAATTTGAAAAGGTATAATCTAATTGATAATATTTAAATAAAGGTTTAGAATAGAATGAGAGCATTGTTAAGCGTAAGTGATAAAGAGAATATCGTCGAGTTTGCTAAAGGGTTAGAGATTTTAGGTTGGGAAATAATTTCAACTGGTGGAACATATAAAAAGCTTAATGATAATGGCGTAAAAGTAATTGAAATTGATGAAATAACAAAATTTCCAGAGTGTTTTGAAGGTAGAGTTAAAACGCTCAATCCTTTTGTTCATGGAGGCATTCTATATAAAAGAGATGATGAGAGACACAAAGTAGAGGCTAAAGAGTTAGGTATTGAAGGCATTGATTTAGTATGTGTAAATCTATATCCATTTAAGGAGACTATTGATAGAACTGATAATTTTGATGAAATTATAGAAAATATTGATATTGGTGGACCAACAATGGTTCGTTCCTCTGCTAAAAACTTTAAAGATGTTTTAATTGTCACAAATGTGAATGATTATGATTCTATTTTAACTGCATTAAATAATAAAGATGATAATTTAGAATTTAGAAGAAATTTAATGATTAAAGCTTTTGAACATACAGCAAGTTATGATGCAATGATAGCAAATTATATGAATAAAAGATTTAATGATGGATTTGGAGAGTACCAATTTATTAATGGTAAAAAATCTTTTCAAACAAGATATGGAGAGAATCCACATCAAAAAGGTGCATTATATGAATTTGATAATCACTTTAGTGAAAACTTTAAACAGATAAAAGGTGAAGCAAGTTTTAATAATCTAACAGATGTTAATGGAGCTTTAAAAATTGCTTCAAGCTTTGGAGATAATAATGCCGTATGTATAGTAAAGCATGGTAATCCTTGTGGATTTGCAATTAAAGATACTATTTTAGAGAGTTATACAGAAGCTCTTAAATGTGACCCAATTTCTGCATTTGGTGGAGTTGTAGCTGTTAATGGTATTGTTACAAAAGAATTAGCTGAAAAGATGAATGAGATATTTTTAGAAGTTGTAATGGCAGGTGATTTTGAACCTGAAGCGATAGAAATATTTGAGAAGAAAAAGAGATTAAAACTATTTTCTCAAGGAGCTAACAAAATAAAAATGAGTAAAGATAGCCATGATTTTAAACATATTGATGGTGGATTTGTATATCAAAATAGTGATTGTATTTGCGATAATGAAGTTAAAAATGCTCATAAAAAATCTAAATTATCAGCTTCAAATCAAGAGATGAAAGATTTAGAGATAGCATGGAAAGTGGCAGGATTAACTAAGTCTAACTGTGTAGTTTATGTAAAAGATAGTGCTATGGTAGCAGTTGGAATGGGAATGACTAGTAGAATAGATGCCTCTCAATGTGCATTAAAAAAAGCGAAAGATATGGGATTAGATGTTAGTGGTTGTGCAATGGCAAGTGAAGCATTCTTCCCATTTAGAGATAGCATTGATGCAGCAGCAGAAGCTGGAGTAAAAGCAATTATTGAACCAGGTGGAAGTATCAGAGATGATGAAGTTATAGAGGCATCTAATGAACATGGAATATCTTTATATTTTACAACTGTAAGACACTTTTTACATTAGAATTAAGGAGTAAAAATGAGTATAAATCAACTACCAGATAAAAAACATATTAAAGCTTTTGTCTGGGTAATATATGCATTACAATTTATGGCACTCTTTACTGTGGGATTATCATTTTTGTTATCTGGATTTTTAGCATATATGAAATATGATGATAACATAGGACTGATGGAAGAGTCACACCTTCAATGGCAAATCAAAACATTTTGGGGTGTTTTAGTTGGACTATCATTAGGAATATTTTTTATATTTTTATTAGTTGGAAAACTTATTTTACTCTTTACAGAATTATGGCTTTTATATCGTGTTGTTAAAGGTAGTATCTTTTTAACTCAAGGTAGAGGAGTAAATACAGATGGATTTTTTTAAATTTCAAATTAAGGAGAATATATGAAAAAAATATTAATTATAATAGCAATATTAGCATCATCATTATCTGCACAACTTCAGCAGGTAGTAGTAACAAAAAGTTTTTTAAATAAAAACAAGAATCTTAAAATAATAGACATTAGAACACCACCTGAATGGAAAGAGACAGGTCTTATAAAAGGCTCTCATGCCCTAATGTTTTTTAATGAAAGAGGTAGATATAATATGAATAAATTTATTTCTGATGTAAATAAAATAGTCAAAAAAGGTGAGAAATTTGCAATAATTTGTAGAACTGGTAGCCGAACTAGTGCTATAGCACCATATTTATCTGATAAACTAAAATTTAATATTATTGACTTACAAGGTGGAATAACAAAATTAATAAGAGAGGGATATAAAACAACTCCATATAGACCTTAAACACCTATACAGTATATTTTAGATAAGATATTATCTAAAATATACTACAAACTCATTTGTTTAAGGAAAACTTATCTATGTCTTGTCACAAAAAAGCCTACATCACAACACCTATATATTATGTAAATGATATTGCACATATAGGTCATGCATATACAACAATTATCGCAGATACTCTTGCCAGATATTCACGACTTAGTGGATTAGAAACATATTTCTTGACTGGAACAGACGAACATGGTCAGAAGATAGAACAATCAGCATTAGCACGAGGAAAATCGCCAAAAGAGTATGCAGATGAAATCTCTGCTACATTTAAAGATTTATGGGATGATTTTGAAATATCTTATGATAAATTTATAAGAACAACAGATGAAGATCATAAACTTGGAGTTCAAAAAGCTTTTTTAAAAATGAAAGATAGAGGAGATGTTTATAAAGATGTTTACAAAGGAAACTATTGTATATCTTGTGAAACATTCTTTCCAAAAACTCAATTAGTTGATGATGAATTTTGTCCAGAGTGTGGCAGAGCTACAACTATTGTGGAGGAAGAGAGCTATTTTTTCAAACTCTCTAAATATCAAGATAGATTATTAACTTGGTATGATGAAAATCCAGAGTGTATATTACCTAGAAGTAAAAGAAATGAAGTTATTCGTTTTGTTGAAGGTGGACTTGATGATTTATCAATTACAAGAACTAGTTTTGATTGGGGTGTTAAGCTTCCAGAAGAGTTAAACGACCCAAAACATGTTATGTATGTATGGTTAGATGCATTAATGAATTATATTACAGCATTAGGTTATGGAACTGATGATGAAGATATGGATTATTGGCCAGCAAGAATACATTTAATTGGAAAAGATATTTTAAGATTTCATGCTATCTATTGGCCAGCATTCTTAATGAGTCTTGATTTACCTCTACCTCAACATATTGGAGCTCACGGCTGGTGGACTAGAGATGGCGAAAAAATGAGTAAGTCAAAAGGTAATGTAGTAAATCCAAAAGAGGTAGCAGATGCTTATGGACTTGATAATTTTAGATACTTTATGCTTAGAGAAGTTCCATTCGGTGGAGATGGTGATTTTAGCCAAAAGGCTTTAATTGATAGAATTAACTCTGACCTTGGAAATGATTTAGGAAACTTATTAAATAGATTAATAGGTATGAGTGGTAAATATTTTGATGGTAAAGTAGATAGTAGATTGGTATCAAAATATTATCAAATAGAATTAGATGAAGTAAAGACCTCTTTAGAGAAACTTGAACCTTTCCTATTTGAGATGCAAATTCATAGATATTTAGAAGAGTTATGGAGACCTTTAACTGTGGCAAATAGAGCTATAGATAAATATCAACCATGGAATATGATGAAAAATGGTAGAGAAGAAGAGG
>JAMOSL010000088.1 GCA_027063105.1 Campylobacteraceae bacterium | reverse complement strand
TATAAAATGACTATTTTGAGTTTGTATTTTAAAAGTTATCTCTTCTTCTAAGAATTTACTATTTATTGATATATTATCCTCTTTCAACTCATCTATATTTCCTTCAAGAAGAATATAAATCTTATCTTCATCAAATCCATATTTAATTATCTCAATAGGTCCTCTAACTCTATCCATTGTTGAATAAAAATTACTTTCATCAATCTTTCCTGCATCTATCCACTCAAAGAAATTATTTTTTTCTCCATTTATATCAGGAGATATTAGATTATTTGGAGAATATGCGATAGGTATTTTGTTATGCTCTTTTAGAATAGGTGTTAAGACAGTTATTGGTATATTATCTTTCATAAGTTCATATATTGCAATTAAATGACCTCTAAATAATTTATCAAACTCAACTGCAAAAGATGTATTATGGTCATCTCCATACCACCAAAACCAATCACTACACTCTGATGCTAAAAAATGAAATTTTATTTTTTCTTTTACCTCATCAGTAAGAGTATCTTCCAGTTTTAAATAATCTTTTTTTGTCTTAAATATCATCTCCCAAGCACTATTCTTTTCTGGATGACCTGACCAAGTTATAAAGTCTCCATAAATCCAACTTCCTGATGCTAGATTTTTTAATGGGATGCTTTTATCTCTAAAAGCTATTTCATCCATAGTTTCAGTTTTACACCAATTTAATTCATCTAACTCTTCATATAATTGCATAAAAAATGAATATCCATTACTTTGATAATATTCCCATGCATTCTCTCCATCTAAAATAACAAAGACTGTATTAATCTCATCCGTTTCTTCTTTTGGTTGCAAATTCTTTAATGATTCTATAAAGTGTTCAACAGCTTGGCTAGATGGTTTAAATCTATAGTCAAATCCAAATAAATCACTTAATCCATGGTCTCTAAAATATATATTTATTCCGTCCTTGTTATAAGGTTTATATAAATTTAAACGATTATTATCCTCTAATGATTTAAATAAGATAGCTTCATCTGTAGCAATCCATTTAATCCCAAACTCTTTATATATATCAATTGTTGCCTCATCAACAGCTCCTTCTGCAGGCCAAAATCCAATAGGTTCTTGTTTAAATACATCTTTATATAATTCTATTGCTCTGGATACTTGCTCTTTTGCATCATCGTAAAGAGAGATACTATTATTAGGTGGTGTACTATTTGGATTAGCCTTTTTTATATTATCCATATCTAATAGAAGAGGTAATATTGGATGATTATAAGGAGTTGTTGAGAGTGAGATTTGTTTTGATTTTAATAGTGACGCATAAAATGGTAGAATAGTAGATACGAATTCAATTAATATATCAAAAAGTTTTATTTTATCTTTAGAAGTATAATGGTCTCTATTTAGTAACTCTTGCACCACACTACTATGTAATCTAATATATGGTCCAGACCAAGCTAAAATAAATAATACTTCTAAATTAATAAGTTCACTATCTGTAAGAATATCCTTATTATAAAGTTCTAAATACTTATGGTTTTTTTTTACCATCATCTCATAATTAGCTGATTTACAGGTTTTAATAAGCCAATCTCTCTGTTTTTGATTTAACTCATCAGGATTTTTATACCATAAACTTAAAAAATAATCATTTTCTAAAGGATTTTCATATAATTTTAATTGTTCAATTAATGGTGGAGTTAAATTAAAACTAGCTTTTAACTGTGGAAACTTTGATAGCATCCACGGCATATCATAATAATCTTTTATCGCATGTAAAAACACCCAAGGCATACGCATAATGCCTTTGGCATCACGGTAGTCTGGTTGGTGCATATGCCACAAAAAACTTAACTCTATCTTTGCATTAGAAGTCTTCATTTAATTGTTTGACCACTCCTCTATCTTCTTGTTATATATATTATATATATTTTCCCCACTCTCTTTATCTAATGCTTGAATATATATATTTAAATGGTCACTATATTGGTCTGGTATCATTAATATCCAATCACTTTCATTCAACCATATCTTAACACCATCAATTGTAGAAGATTTTTTATCTTTTGCATCCTCTAAGAACATTCTCATCATTTTACCCTTTAGAGCTTGAGAACAATCTATTTTTGTCTCTTTATAATAAAATGATTCTACCTCGGAAACTATTTGAGATAATTTTATATCATGTTTAATAACTAATTCTAAAATTTTAATAGTGGCATACATTGAATCTCTATATAATGAAAATTCTGTAAATGTAAAGTTACCATCTACAGTAGCAATAAGGTCATATTCTCTTAACTCATCAGCTTTAAAATCTGCGTATTTTCCTCTCTCTATATCAAGATTTTTATAATTGATTATATCAGGAGCCCAAGTTGGTAAAAATACTCTTTTTCGTCCCTCTTTAGATGCTTCCTTATCAAAAAGAGATAAAACAACTTGTAGAGAATTTTTCATAGATAATAATTTTCCATCATCACATATAATATCTAGTCTCTGACCATAAGGATACAATAAGAACCCTGCATCAAGACCTAAACCTTTTACTATATTCTGTGTATCATTAACAGACTTTTTAACTAAAGATTTAAAATTTGCTAAATGATGAGCGTCATGATAATTATTAAATATCATATTGTCAACACTTAGTTTATTTAAAATATCTGGAAATACTTGTGATGCAGAACCATGCATAACATCTATAGCTACTCTACAGTCAACACAAGAGAATACTCTTTTTTGATAACTATCTTCCATACTTGCTATGTAGTCTATACGCTCTTGCATACTTTGACCATCTCTAATTATTCCTATTTGTGAGAAATCAACTCTTCTAAATGTCTCTTTAAAATACGCTTTTTCTATCTTTTTAGCAATTTCACTATTTATTCTCAAAGCATCACTATTAAAGAAGGTGATTGCTGTAACAGTTGTATCTTCTCTATTTTGTCTAAAATATACTCCTGCATCATGTTCATTGCTTCTTGATAAGTTAAATCTTAATACAGATGATGGAATACTTTTTAAATTGACAACATTAATACCAGCAGACAACATTCCACCTACAAAAGCTCTCTTTAACATTCTTGAACTTGGGTGATGGTCTCTTCCGATTAATACAGTAGAACCTATAGGAAGTTGAGCTCCAAATGCCTCTGCAAGTTTTGTTACCATTTCACAAGATAATTCTATATTAGATTTTCCCTCAACTATACCATTTTCAAATATAGAATTTTTATATCTATTTCCTAAGATAAGATTGCTACTTACAATTGAAGCTGATTCGATATCTTTATTTGGCCATATGGTAACATCTTTTTCAATTGTAACTAGTTCTCCAACTTGACAACCCTCTGCCAATATAATTCCTGCTGTCATCTTAGAATTTCTGGATATATTATTATTATTACATATTACCCCATTATCTATTTTTACACCTTTTTCTATATTAACACTATCCCAAATGACAGAATTACTGAGTTTGCTATCATCTCCAATAGTAACTTTATTACCTATTACAATATTTTTTAGTTTAGTTCTAGCTCCAATGGTAACATTTTTACCTAAAACTACTTTTCCAATAATCTCAATACTATCATCTAAATTAGGAGTATCATCACAATATAAGATTCCATCAGGATATATTGTTTTTTTTGAATTAATTGGAAAATTAACTCTTCCACTCATAATATCTTCATGAACTTCTCTATAGCTATCTGGATTTCCGACATCTCTCCAGTATCCATTTGCATGACCTGCAATTAGTTCTACGCCTTCTTTCATTAATAAAGGGAATAGGTCTTTTGCAAAATCAAAATTTGCACCTTTTGGAATATAATTCAGAATTTCAGGTTCTATAATATATATACCTGTATTTATAGTGTCACTAAAGACTTCACCCCAACTTGGTTTTTCTAAGAATTTTTCAATAGTACCATTCTCATCTGCAATAACTACACCAAATTCTAAAGGGTTTTCAACAGAAGTCAGAGTAATTGTAAGTTTAGATTTTTTATCTTCATGATAATCAAATATCTTTTTAAAATCAAAATCTGTTACTAAATCACCAGAAATAATTATAAAATTTTCATCACCTATATGTTCTTGTGCTAACTTAACAGCTCCAGCAGTTCCATAATCATCATCAGGAATAACATAGGTAATTTTCATTCCAAAATCACTTCCATCACCAAAATAATTTTGGATAACTTCAGGTTTGAAATACAATAAAATAATAAATTCTGTAATTCCTAAGTCTCTAAGGTTGAGCATAGTCTGTTCCATCATTGGACGATTTACAATAGGTAACATAGGTTTTGGTCTTGAGTGGGTAAGTGGCTGAATTCGTGTTCCGAATCCTCCTGCCATAACAACTGCTTTCATCTTTGCTAACTCCTTTTTAAAAAATTAAATATATAATAATACTTATTATAATTTTATATCTAATTTTTTAAAAAGTAACTAAAAATTAGTATATTTTGATTATAAATTCTACTACTGTAACTGTTTGGATAGTTTGGCTATGGCTTTATCTAATAACTCTTTTGTTTTATAGATAAAAGATATTTTTTCGTTACTTTTAAGATGTAGAAAGATGGCATATCCAATAACCTCAACTTTATCTTTTGCTTCTACTTCTACCCATTCTAAACTAACTTCTGTCGTCTCATCTTTGTATCCAGTTTTGACTATACCAGCAGGGTAGAGCTGTTTAATATTTTTTGTATCAAACTCTCTATCTTCTATCTTTAATATCATTATATAATATCACCTGCTTCAAATAGTGTAACTCCAGATAATATAATAGCTTGGTCTGCTTTGCCATCTGCATCACCATCTATAATTAAAAAACTATCACCTATATTACTATAAAATCCATAACTATGTCCCTTTAATTCCCCACTATTTGCTTTTGCTATGGCAGTCTCTACTGATGATGCTATTGAATTACTATTATAAAAATTATTAGTATCTCCTGCACTAAGTCCTTCAAAACTTAATTTATCTATAGTTGTCTCAAAACCCACAATAGTATCAGCTGATGCTGTTGTTGTTCCAGAGTCTCCAAGATTATTGTACTTTATTGTTTGTTGAGTTTGGCTAACTGCTTTTAGACTTATTAAATCAGCACCTTTTCCACCATCAATAGTATCATTTGCATATAAAGATATAATCTCATCTCTTTTTGTTCCACCTAATATATCAGTTCCATTTTGTCCTGTTGAAATATATTCTAATCCAGCTTCTAGACTTGAGGCATCAACTCTTGTAATAGCTATACCACCATCTGTTAATAGTTTTAAATCACTATCTCCATATAAATATACACTACCTACATTATCTACTGTAGATAGTGATACTCCTGATACATTCTCACCTAATATAGTTCCACTATTCTCTTTTGATGAAATCTTATATTTTTCTATAACACCCTCATTATCACTATTAGCTATACCAACTCTAGCAATAGCTGATGGAGATGCTTCTGATATAGTTAAATATACAGTATCATAACTACTATTGAATATATCATCATTAACTTCCACCGATTGAATTGCAGTTTCAGATAATCCATTAATAAATATAGATTTGAATTCGTAATTGGCATTTGATATAAGTGTTGTGGCTGCCGTATTTGTTATTTTAATATTTTCAATATCTACCCAATTACTTATATTTATAGTGTGATTTTCTGTTGGGCTAAGAGATGTTAATTCTATGGTCTCAACATTCTGAATAGACGCTATTGGGTCACTACCACCTATTCCTAGAGTTAGTTTTAAAGTATCATCACCATCGCCACCATCTATACTATCACCAGTGGTATATGTTTGATTAATAGATAAAGCATTACCTTCGATAACATCATCTAAGAATCCTGAAATAATTTTATCTTTATTCTCTGTAAGGTCAAAATCTGATAAGCTATTTATAGTATCTTTAGCCGTTGATACACTCTCTTCAGTCTCATCAACTCCACTCATAATATCAGTGGATTTGTCAAGGTCATTAAGCATACGACCTGCATGATATAATCCCACTTCTGTTTTATTATCAAGAATAATTTTATCTGTACCTGTTGCTCCATTTCCAATAGCTAAAATCATATTTGACCTTGATATTTCTCCACTATCCAATTCTCCACTCCAGTATTCTAATCCATCTTCATCTGGAGAATGGTTGAAAATATTATTATATATAGCTTCTACGAAAACAGTATTATTCATAGTTGTAGGATACATCTCTTTTGTCTCTTGCTGGTCAAAAAAACTGGCTGAAATTTGTTCTATTGCTAGACCTGTAGTATACCAATACTCTAAACCTTCAGCATCTGGAGCTCTATTGAATGTTGAAACATATACTTGTGTTATCTCTTCTCTTGTTGTTTCCATGAGTAATGTCCTTAAATAAAAAATATTTTTAGTTTAACATAAAAAATTTAATATTTAGTAATATAAGGTTATTGGTTATCTCTAAAGCTATCAATCATATCAAGTAACTTGTTTAGCTCTAAATCAAACTCTTCAATTACTTTTTCAGTATCAGAACTTTTCTCTCTAATAGACAATTCCACTCTTGCCGAAATATTAAATAGCCTATTTGCTGATATATCTTTAGCTGTATCTTTTATATTTTTAGATAATTGAATTGCTTCTTCAAACTCTTTATCTTTAATGAGTGTTTTAAATGACTCTGTAGAATGTTTAAATACCTTTGCAAATTCAAATAAGATAGATTGGTATACTTCACCTCTATTTCCTAATTTTGATAATGCCTCTTTTTCATCTAAAATAGATAACTCATTACTTTTTACAATTTCTTTTGATTTTATAAACTCTTGAATAATATTCGATAATGTATTGAGAGAATTCTTATAAATTAATAATTTTTCTTTAATATTATTATTGTCTTCTATAGCTTTTTCTAAATTTATAATATCTCTTAATATTCTAGGTGCTACAATTTGGTCTGAAGATTTTTTTATTTCAAATATTAAAGATTTTACTTTCTGTTTATCATCAGTTTCTATTAAAGCAGTTAATTTTATAAATGATTTTTTTGTTATTTTAATAAAATTTAGTAATTTATTAATATATACTTTTTCATCTCTATTATATTTTTCAATTCCTAAATCAATACTTATAATATCATTGACAACAAATTCTTGTTCAAAAATATCTTCATTAATCTCTTTACCTATCGGTTTTTGCTGTGTTTTCATATTTTGAAGAGCTTTTGCTTTAGGCATGATATATTCTAGTAGTATTTTGTAAAATCTTTCAATATCTATAGGTTTTGAAATATAATCATCTATTCCAAATTCTTTTGCTTTTTGAATATCTTTATCTCTTGTATCTCCACTAAATGCTACAATAGGAATAAGTTTATATCTTGAGTCCTTTCGAATAGCTTCTGTAGCTTCATATCCATTAATAATAGGCATATGTATATCCATTAAAATCAAATCTATATCTATTAATTTTTTACTATAAGAAATAACCTCTTGACCATTATTTGCAATAGTCAACTTAATTTCTGTATTTTCTAATAGCCCTAATATCACTGCTTGATTAATACTATTATCTTCTGCTAATAATATATGACTACCTCTTATAACATTTAAATCATCTTTTGAAGTTCTTAATTTTATAATAGAAGTATTATTAGTCTCTTTTGAAAATAATTCTAGAATCATATTAAAAATCATCTCTTGATTAAATGGTTTTGATAAATGAGCATCAATTATTATATTATTAAATGTTTTTGCTTCCGACTTATCCAAATTATTTTCCATTAATACGATTTTAGCACGACAATATTTTTTAAGAATAATATAGTCTAGGTTTGATGCAATCTTTTTGTCTATACATAAAATATCAAAAGAATCATTTATAAATAACTCCTTCGCTTCATCTATATTATTGGCAATAATACTATCATACCTAAAATAATTCAACATCTCTTTGAGTGCATAAGATGTTTTAGGATTACTTTCAATGATTAAAACTTTTTTTGACATAAATGATTTAGAGGGAAGACGGTAACTTCTTAAATATGGTTGTTCTGTTACAATAGAAAATATAAAACGACTACCTTTACCATATTCACTCATAACTCTAATATTACCACCCATTAACTCAACTAATTGTTTTGATATAGTAAGTCCAAGACCTGAACCACCATACTTTCTACTTATTGAAATATCAGCTTGTGCGAATGATTTGAATAATTTGCTTATCTGCTCTTTAGTTAGTCCTATGCCTGTATCAATAACCTCAAATATTAATAATTTTTTATTGTTAGGGAGAGGGGACATTTTTGCCTTAAGAGTAATTTCACCACTATCTGTAAATTTTATGGCATTATTCATAAGATTAATAATTACTTGGCTTAATCTAAGTGGATCACCTTTAATTAAAGCAGGGACACTATTATCTATATCATAAATTATCTCTAAATCTTTCTCTTGAGCTTTTATAGTTACCATATTAGATATATTATCAAGTGTGGTATTAATATTAAACTCTATATTTTCTATATCTAACTGACCAGCTTCTATTTTTGAGAAATCTAAAATATCGTTAACTAAGCTTAGAAGATGATCTCCTGAACTTTTTATCTTATTAATATAATCTAACTGTTTCTTATTTAAATCAGTTTCTGTTATCAAATGACTAAGTCCTATAATAGCATTCATAGGAGTTCTTATCTCATGGGATATATTTGCAAAAAAATCATCTTTTGCTTTTGTAGTATTTTTTAACTCTTCAACAGTTTGATTTAGTGTGTTATTTAATAATTTTAATTCCTCTGCATGGCTATAAGTTATTTGCATATTATATATATTATTGGAAATTTTTGTTAGAATTTGTAATAATTCTTTAAAATGAATAGGTTTTTTTAAGAAGTAATTGACACCTAATTCAATTAACTTTAGTAAATTATCTGTGTCACTATAAGTAGAATTTACTATAATTATCTGTTTATCATTTATGTCCAATATAGCTTTACTTATTTCTAAACCATCCATTGTTGGCATCTGAATATCTATAAGAACTATATCATAAAAAGTATTATTTTCTTGAAAATATCTTTTAAACTCTTTTATACCATTTTTCACATTTCTTGAAGATAATAGAGTATTAAAAATACCTTCCATCATCTCTTTTGTATTATTGTGAACACTTTCATTATTTTCAATATAAAGTATACTCAAATTTTGGCAAAATCCTAATACATTTTGAATTCCATTAATTGAGTAATCTCTCTTTTTCATACATTTATCATCAATTTATAACCCATTCCATATATACTTGATATAGTATCATCAGGTAATTTCTTTCTTAATTTAAATACAAGATTTCTAATACTATTATCACTTATATTTATATTATTATTATAAAAATCTTCTATAATATCTTCATTAGATATTACTCTTTTAGAATTGACTAATAGTTGTAATAGATATAACTCATGTCTTGTAAGTTCAACATTTTCATTATCTTTAGTTAATAGAAGATTTGTTTTATCCCACATAAATCCATTTCCTAAATCTATAATAATTCTATTATTATCACTATCTGAATTATTCTTATGTGATATAATTTTAGATAACATAAGAAGAAGTTCATCATAATCTATAGGCTTAACAATAAATTGACTAACCCCTAGATTTATAAGTTCTAGTAAATATTCTCTATCAGTATGTGCTGATAATATAATAATTTGTTGATTTTTATCTAATTTTCTTATTGATTTGGTGAGATTAATACCATCCATAGATGGCATTTGTATATCAGAGATAACTAAATCAAAACCTTTTTTATGTATTTGATAATAGTCATAATAGTGTGTTAATGCTTCTGCACCATTTGAAGTAGCTATTACTTTATCAAAAAAATCCGACATAACCTCTTCTAATTCGTTACGCAAAGGAGCATAATCTTCTGCTATCAAGAGAGATAGACCTTTTGTCTGTTCTGAGAGTAATTGATAATTTACCATATTAAATCTTTCAAAAATAAATTTAAGGATTATAACATTTTTTGATTAAATTAGTTTAGCTATTAATAAAAACATAATAACCTCAACACTCTCAAGCGTAGCACCTAAAACATCACCATTTACAAAACTTAATTTATTTTTAATCCAAAATGAAATAAAAATAGATAATAATATTCCACTAAAAAGAATTATTATGGCAGAATAACCGATATAAATAGAGAGAGCTGTAATAGATATAATAGCTATTATTAAATGATTTTGGTTGAGTGACTCTTTTAATTGTGTTGCAAAAATTGAGCGAAATTTATGTATTCTAAATAAAATAACAAGTGATAAACGACTAACTATTATTATAATAATAAATTCAATAAATAGATTATGAAGTAGTAGATAAGTTATACCTGCAACTTTAGATATTACTAAAGCTATAGCATATAATACTCCCATAGCACCTACAGTAGACTCTTTTATTATTTTATAAGCGTCTTTATTACTATGAGATGCATATATCGCATCAGCTACATCTAAAACTGCTTCAGTATGTATAAATCCATAAAGTATCATATATATTAAAGCTGATATAACTGCTCCATATAATTCTAGATTTTCTATAAATAAATATATTAAAACTGTAATAATTCCTAAGATAGCTCCAACTAAAGGTAGAGATAGAACCATAAAATTTAAGATTTCTTTTGATGATAAATCATCTTTACTATTAAAGCTTACAGGTAAAATAGAGAAATAACTCAATGCAAATTTAAATCCTAAATAAAAATTCCTAAATATACTCATATCTCTCAAAAAGTTTTACTATTTCTTCGCTATCTTGAGAGTTAGCACGAATTTTTTTACCATCTTCAAATTCATAGATGGCTCTTTTATCTTTAATATATACTTCTTTCAGTCCAATATGAATAATATCATTTAGTTCAATATTTCGTCCTAAGAATCTTTGATAATCTGACTCTTTAGCTGTAATAGGATAAAAGTTTTTCCACTTTCTATAAATTGCTTTATCTACTGATTGAAATTGTTCTACTATTAATTCTCCATCAAGTTTTTCTACCCATTGTTTAATATTATTTTTAGTATATTTGATACTATTATTTTCACAATAAGAAATCCATTTGATTAATGCTGAATTATCTATTTCATAAGTTTTATCAGATTTTTCAGTTAATACATCATAAACATTATTTCTAATATTTACTGCTTTTTTAGACTCAATTCCATTCTCTTCTAACTCTTCAACCATTGGAGAAGTAGTTTCTAATAGTTCAACAATCTCTTCTATAGTTTGTTCAACCTCTATAATCTTAGGTTTAGGTTCAACTTTTACTTGTGGCTCTTCTATATAAACTTCTGTATTCTCTAAAATCTCGTCCATTTTTCTTTTTGTATAAATATAAACCACTTTAACATAAGTAAAATATCCTTTTCTAACCATTTTAATAACACCAAGCTTTTTTAAAAGGGCTTTAATTCTTTTAACTTTCTCTAATCCCCAACCTAAACCCGTTTGTACAAACTTATCAGTTGCATGAGGTTGATTAGTTCTTTGATGGGTGTAACCTAAATAAAATAATAAATAATAATTTTAATTTAAAGCAATGATTCTAAATAAATATAATCTCACTAAAATATAAACTAAAAAGAGATAAAATGAATTTAGAAATAGTAGAAAAAGATGCAGATTATATATTAGTAAAAGTACCAACAAAAAGTAAAGATCAAA
>JAMOSL010000087.1 GCA_027063105.1 Campylobacteraceae bacterium | reverse complement strand
ATACAGCAGAGAAAGATTAACAATAAAAGATTTTTAACTTATCACTTTTTTATAATTTTTAGTTGATTTTTCTTTTATTTGTGCTATCATTTTATATGGTTAGATTTAGTCATCTTTTTTTTGACTTAAATCTTGATATTATAAATTATTAAAAAGGGAGATATTTTGGGAAAAAGAGATGATAAAATAGAAGCAATGATTATTGAAGCTAAGAAATTAGATTTAGATATTACTGATGATTTAATAAGTAAAGTTGTAATAGGTTTAGGACCATCTCTATATAAAAAGAATGGTGAAACTATTGCTTGTGGAAAACCTACAGAATTAGAGAATATTAAAAAGAATTTTTTAAAGAAAAAGTTGGGTTTAAAAAATGATGATGCAGAACTTGAAAAAGCTATTAAAGAGATGTGTGTAAAACTTGGTACTTCAAATAGAAGTAAGAAAAAAGTTCATATGTACGCTTTATTAGCTATAAAATTTGATAAAGTTAGTATTTACGACGCTTAACTTTTAATAGTGTGTTTGATCTTATCAAGCACATATCACTATTCACTCTCAACAATAAATTTATATTTTAGTATAATATCAGAAAAGAGTATTTATGGAAAAAATAGTAATAATATCAACTGGTGGAACTTTTAATAAAATATATAATCCAATAGATGGTTCTCTTATTATAGATAAATCATCGAATGCAATAAAAGAAATTGCTGAAAAGTGGCTTTGTGAATTTGATGTAATTTCTATTATTGGAAAAGATAGTCTTGATATTGATAATAAAGAGAGAGAAGAGTTATTAAAGCTAATAATTAACTATGAGTGCAATAATATTATTATAGTCCATGGGACAGATACAATGGATATCACAGCCGAATTAATAGCCAATCATAAAGAGATAAATAAAAAGATTATTTTAACGGGTGCTATGACACCTTATAGTATTGAACCTATAGAAGCTACTGCTAATTTATCTTCATCTTATGGATTTTTAAACAATGTTAAAGATAATGGAGTATATATATCTATGAATGGAGTTATTGGAGATTATAAAGAAATTGTAAAAGATAGAATAAATAGTAAGTTTAGGTTTGGTAATCCAAACCTATTTAGAGAATAAGAGAGAAAATTACTTTCTTCTAAGCTCTTTAATTCTTGCTGCTTTACCTTTAAGTTCTCTAAGATAAAATAATTTAGCTCTTCTAACTCGTCCTCTTCTAAGAACAGTAACACTTTCGATACTATCTGAATATAATGGGAAAATTCTCTCAACACCAACATTATTAGCACCCATTTTTCTTACCATAAATGTACGACCTGTACCTTCTCCACGAATAGCAATACAAATACCTTCGTAATTTTGTACTCTCTCTTTTGTACCCTCTTTAATTCTAACTGCCACTCTAAGAGTATCACCAGCTCTAAATTTAGGAACTTCTTTTTCTGCTAGTTGAGCTTGTTCAAAACTCTCAATATATTTATTTCTCATATTATGCCCTTTTTTTTGACCTTTTGATATAAATCAGGTCTGAAATACTTTGTTTTATACAAAGCTAATTTAGTTTTTAAGGCTGTGATTTTACTGTGATTTCCCTTTAAAAACTCTGAAATAACAATTTTTTCATTGTAGTTTATAGGTTTTGTAAAAGATGGTGCTTCTAACAGAGCATCTTCAAAACTCTCCACAACCAGAGAGTCACTATTACCAAGAACGCCATTAACATTTCTGCTAATGGAATCACAGAGAACCATACTGGCTAATTCACCACCAGTCAAAATAAAATCTCCAATAGAAAAAAGCTCATTGGCTTGACTTTCTATTACTCTCTCATCAATACCTTCATATCTTCCAGATACAAATACAATATGATCTTTTTTTGATAATCTTTTTGCATCGTTCTGTTCAAATTTCTTTCCAACTGGAGTTAAAAATATAATATGGGCATTGGGAGATGATTGTTTTATAAAATTTATAGCATCGCAAAGAGGTTGAGGAGACATTAACATACCAGCACCCCCACCTATCATTGGAGCATCTACTTTGTTATGTCTATTTGTACTGAAATCTCTAGGATTTACAAAATCTATAGATAATTTATTACCATCTATAGCTCTTTTTAAAATAGAATCACCAAAGTAGCCCTCTACAATAGATGGAAATAGTGTTACAAAACTAAATCTCATCAACTAGCTTCTAATATATCTTTTGTATCTTTGCTAAATATCTCTTTTGTAACAGTATCTGTTTTAATGATATATCTAGGTATATATGGAACTAAAAATGATTTAGAAAGTCCACTCTTAACGAGTTTCTCATTAGTATCAATAACTAAATAATCAATATCTAGCATTCTATTTATATCATTTACAGTTCCTAAAACTTCATCTCCATCAAGCAAATCAGAACCAATAATATCAAACCAAAAATGTTCACCATCTCTTAGTTCACAATTTTGTGTTGTATCCTCTTTTGAGGTATATATTTTAGCATTAGTAAGTCTTCTAGCACTATCAAGGGTCTCATAATTTTTAAATTTAATAATTCCACGAATCATATTAATATCTAAAATTTCCAATTCACCCCTATCACTCTGATAGCTTTGACCTATTCTGAATTGTTCTGGAAAATCTGTATGAAGATGAAACTTAAGGTCTCCCCAAAGTCCAACTGTTCTACCAACTTGGGCAATAAAAAATTTATCTTTTTTCATCTAACTAGAGGCTTTTACATTAACTCGGTAGTTTCTGCCACCTTTAGCTTTACAACCAGATATAACAGTTTTAATTGAATTAATCATGCGTCCTTCTTTGCCGATAAGTTTACCTACATCTTCATTTTTAGCATATATGGTAATCTCATCCAAACCTTCATCAATATTATTTATTTCTACTTTAATATCATCAGGATTTTTAACCAAAAGTTTAGAATAAAAGCTAACAAAATTTATTACCATAAAAAATTATTTACTTGATAATCTTTTAACTGTAGGACTCATTTGAGCTCCAACACTTAACCAGTAGTTCAATCTCTCTGTATCAAGAGTTAAATCTTTTGTAGCACTTACAGGGTTATAATGACCGATTGATTCAATCCAACCACCATCTCTTCTTTTTCTGCTGTCTGTTACTACTATTCTATAAAATGGTTTCTTTTTTCTTCCCATTCTTGTCATTCTAATCATTGTCATAATTATTCCTTTTATTTATATCTTTATAAGTATTGTGTAAAGTACTGACAACTGCCTTTTAATGACTAAAGCACTTATCAATACTTTTAGGGACGGAATTATAGCATAAACTTTATAAATGAACTATTAAGCTAGAAGCCAATTTAGATATTAATTTTATATCTTTCACAGCTATTCGTACAAAGCTATCATCTAATCCATCAAAATTAGAACAATCTCTAACCATTATTTTATCTACAGACAATATCTTTTGAAACTCTACTGCATTTATATTTTTTAACTTGACTAATACAAAATTTGCATCTGATGGATATATTTTTTCTATAAAATCCGATTTTCCAAGAATAGAAAGTAAATAATCTTTTGCTTTTTTATTTGCTATATCAGAAATATTTTTAAAATCTTTGTCTCTTAAAGCTGATTGAATATAATTACTATCAAATTGAGATATATTCCAAATAGACTCTTTTTCTTTTATAACTTTAATATTATTTTTTTGAGATAGAAGCGTTCCAATACGAATACCTGCACTAGAATATATTTTTGTCATAGATTTTAAAATATATAATTTATCATATTTGTATAAATAAGGAATAGCAGATTTATAATCTGTAAAATCTAAAAAAGATTCATCAATTAATATAGTACAATTTTTATCTATCCATTCATTTATTAATTCGTCCATATTATAATATAATCCATCAGGTGTTGATGGGTTTACAAATATAACAAAAGAGTTAGGAGTCGCTTGATTAGTAATATTTTTAAATCTATTTATATATTTAGTATTAAATCCATTTATATTTGCACATCTTTTATATTCTAAATATGCAGGGGAATATATATTACACTCTTTTAAATCAATATGTTGAAAAAGAGTATTTATAGCTGTAGTCCCACCATTAAAAAGTTTAATATAATCAATATTTATATTATATTTTTTAGAGATAGCAGTATATAAGTCATCATAAGATGGGTATGCACTAACATCTAATTTATTAAAATCAATATCTATATTCGGCTTAACAAAGTTTATATTAGAAGATAAATCAATAACCTCATCAAGACCACAACCTATAGATTTAGCAAAAGAGTGAATATCCCCACCATGAGAAAATTCTTTCATTTAAGCTCTCTCTCCAATCCCAAGACTATATGATATACTTTATCAGATAAAGATGCTATCCTCTGTCCAATAATTCCACTTCTATCAACAAATAATCGGCTCTCTTTATCCATAGGAATAACTCCATTTCCAACATCATTTAAAACAAAAACAATAGTAGCATCTATTTTAAATAGTTCATCTAAATGATTTAATAATTTATCTAAAGGAGTATTGAGAGTATTTAATATCCACATGGAGATACAATCAATTAAGTAAAAATTTTTATCTTTGATAATATTAAGTAGGTGATGAGGTTCTTCAATAGTAATAAAATTCTCTTGCCGTTGTTTTTTATGATTATTAATTCTATTTTTCATCTCTAAATCATTATAAGTATTATTATAAGTTGCAATATAATATGGTTTTGAATTAGAACTTAAAGAGAGAATCTTTTTTTCAGCAAGTAGACTCTTGCCAGATTTTTGACCACCATAGTATAGAAGTTTCATAATATATCTAGCGATAAAGAGAAACTATCTCTCTATTGCCACAACTCCACCTCTTACTATCTCTATTGGATTATATCGTTTTGTTGCTTCTATAAAATTCTTAACCCTTACAGGTTCATCTGCTACCATTGTAATTACCATATCAAGACCAACATTTACTATACCACCATTATATGCACTACATAATGCTTGAATATCGCTAAGATTTGCATCTATCGGAAATTTAACCAAAACCATCTCTTTCTCTACCATCTCTTCATGTTCTATAACTTTTAGAGTTGGTATTAATTTATTTAGCTGTTTTGTAATTTGTTCTATTACCTTTTCACTACCATTTGTTACAATAGTAATATGAGATAATTGACTCTCAGGAATAGGTGCTACTGTTAACGACTCAATATTATAGCCTCTACCTGCAAAAAGACCAGATACTCTTGCTAGAACCGAACTCTCATTCATAACAATTACCGATATAACTCTTCTAACTTTTTGCATCTTTACTCCTTATGGTCTAATAACATATTATATAAAGCTCCACCTGATGGAACCATTGGTAAAACATTTTCAAATCTATCTACTGCTACATTTATAAAACATACTATATCTTTCTCGATAGCATCTTTAAGAGCTTCATCAAATTCTTCTTTTGTTGTAACATCGTATCCGATACCACCACAAGATTCTGCTAAGGCTTTAAAGTTTGGTTGATAGCTTAAATCTGTTTCAGAATATCTTTTATCATAAAAGAATGTTTGCCATTGTCTAACCATTCCTAAAAAATGATTATTCAAAATAATATTTATAACAGGTATCTTATACTCTGATGCTGTTACTAACTCTTGAACATTCATTAAAATAGAACCATCACCTGTAATATTAATTACAATTTTATCAGGACAACCTTTTTTAGCACCTAATGCTGCTGGAAAACCAAATCCCATTGTTCCAAGTCCACCAGAGTTTATCCATTGTCTTGGTCTATCAAAAGGATAATGTTGTGCAGCCCACATTTGATGCTGACCAACATCTGATGTAATAATTGCATCTTCACCAACTAATTCACCAATTCTCTCTATTGCCCACTGAGGTTTAATTACCTCATCACTATCATTATAAGACTGTGGATGTAAGTTATCATATCTATTTAGAACTTCTCTCCACGATTTATAATTATCTGGATTAATATCATCTTTTAACTGCTCTATTAATTTTTCTACAACTAATGTAATATCTCCAACTATAGGATAATCAACATTAACTAATTTTCCTATATTTGCAGGGTCAATATCTACATGTATAACATCAGCATATTTTGCAAATTCACTAAGTTTTCCAGTAACTCTATCATCAAATCTTGCACCTAATGAGATAACTAAATCTGTCTCACTCATTGCCATATTAGACGCATAATTACCATGCATTCCTAACATACCTAATAGAAGAGGATTTTTAGCACCCATAACACCTCTAGCCATTAGAGTTTCAACAGTTGGAATTTGTCCAAAATCTGCTAATTCTCTAACTAATTCAGATGCGTTACTTAAAACAACTCCACCACCAATATATAAAAGAGGTTTTTTGGCTTTTTTAATTGCTTCAGAAGCTTTTTTTATCTGTCGTTCATTGCCTTTATATTTTGGCTTATAAGTTGGAATATTGACATCTTTAGGGTATATGAAATTACCGAATTCTGCTGTTATATCTTTTGGAATATCAACTAATACTGGTCCAGCTCTTCCTGTTTTTGCAATATGAAATGCCTCTTTCATAATTCTTGGTAAATCTGCTAAATCACTAACTAAATAATTATGTTTAGTACAAGGTCGTGAAATTCCTACTGCATCTACCTCTTGGAATCCATCCGTACCAATTAAAGATAATGGAACTTGACCAGAGATGACAACCATAGGAATTGAATCCATATATGCTGTTGCTAATCCTGTTATTGCATTAGTAAATCCAGGTCCACTAGTAACCATTGCTACACCTACTTTACCTGTAGCTCTAGCATATCCATCTGCTGCATGAACCGAAGCTTGTTCGTGACGGTTAAGAATATGTTCAAAACTGTCTTGTTTATATATTTCATCGTAAATATTCATGATAGCACCACCGGGATAACCAAAAACAGTTTGAACACCCTCGATAATTAATGCTTCACAAACCATCTGTGCACCACTCATTTGCATGACAAAGACTCCATTTATTTGTAAATTTTTTTGATTATAGCAAAAATAGATTAGAGTTTATCAGTATAAACTATATTAGATACTCAATTTGGTAAAATATTATTAATTTAATATCAAGGTATAAAAATGGTAGAGAGATACGCACGAGAAGAGATGAGTAAAAACTGGACACAACATGCAAGATATTCAGCATGGTTAGAAGTTGAAAAAGCAGCTGTAAAAGCATGGGCTAAACTTGGTAAAATTCCTCAAGAAGATGCAGATAAAATTGTTAAAAATGCTTCATTTTCAGTAGAAAGAATTGAAGAGATAGAAGCTATTACAAAGCATGATTTAATTGCATTTAATACAAGTGTGAGTGAAAGTTTAGGAGATGAATCAAGATGGTTTCATTATGGTATGACAAGTTCAGATGCTGTTGATACAGGTGTTGCAATTCAGATGAGAGATTCTCTTAATATAGTTATCAAAGATGTTAAGATGCTTATGAAATCTATCAAAAAAAGAGCAAAAGAGCATAAAATGACTCTTATGGTTGGAAGAAGTCATGGTATTCATGGTGAGCCTATCACTTTCGGTTTGACTTTAGCAGTTTGGTATGATGAGATGGCTAGACACCTTAAAAATTTGAAACAAACCAAAAAAGTTATATCTGTTGGACAAATAAGTGGAGCAATGGGTAATTTTGCTCATGCACCGTTAGAACTTGAAGAGTACGCGATGAAAGAGTTAGGACTTAAGCCTGAGCCTTGTAGTAATCAAGTAGTCCATAGAGATAGATATGCAAGACTTGCAACTGCATTAGCTATGATGGCTTCTACTATTGAGAAATTTGCTGTACAAATTAGACATTTACAAAGAACAGAAGTCTATGAATGTGAAGAGTATTTTGCAAAAGGTCAAAAAGGCTCATCAGCAATGCCTCATAAAAGAAATCCCATTTTAACTGAAAATATTACAGGTCTTGCAAGAACTATTAGAGCTTATGCAGTACCTGCAATGGAAAATGTAGCACTCTGGCATGAGAGAGATATTTCTCATAGTTCAAATGAGAGATTTTGGTTACCAGATGCTTTTATTACAACTGACTTTATGCTTCATAGAATGAATAGTGTAATCGCAAATCTTACAGTTATGCCAAAAAATATGATGAGAAATCTTAACCTTACTGGTGGACTTGTATTTTCTCAAAGAGTATTACTTGAACTTCCTCTTAAAGGAGTAAGCCGAGAAGATGCTTATCGAATTGTTCAAAGAAATGCTATGAAAGTATGGGAAGAGATACAACAAGGAAAAGCAACTACAAATAAAAAAGGTGAGTCTTTATATCTAGGTCATCTTTTAGCAGACAAAGAGTTAAGAGAATCTCTAAGCGAAGAACAAATTAGAGAATGTTTTGATTTTGATTATTATACTAAGAATGTGGATAATATTTTCAAAAGAGTTTTTAAATAGATATGCCTTTTGTAAAAAAATCTTTTAGAGTTGATAAACCGATAAAAGCATTTCTATATTTAATCAGAACCTTTAAATATTCTCAAGGTGAAGCTCAACGACTTATTGCAAGAGGTAGGCTTTTAATTAAAAATGAATCTATGAGAGATAGCTCTAAAGTTATTCAAGGTGATATAGAAATAGTATATTTTGAACCAAAAGGAAAAGGTGTAAAACCACTATTCCAAACTAAGGATTTCATGATTTTTGAAAAAAATAGTGGAATTTTAGTTCACCCAAATACAATGGCAACAGAATACTCTATGCTTGATGATATTAGAGAAATAGCTGGAGATTATGCAAATGGAGTTCACCGTATTGATATGGAAACTTCAGGACTTTTAATGGCTAGTAAACATAAGAAGTCAGAATCATCTCTTAAAGGACTCTTTGAAAAAAGAATAATTAGAAAGTCTTATTTAGCATGGGTAGATGGAAAAGTAACTGAACCTTTTAATGTAGAGAAGTCAATAAGTATAAGAAGCGATTACACTAAATCAAAACATAAAGTTAAAATAGATTTAACTGGAAAAAGTGCTTATACAGAATTTTTTCCTAAGTTATATGATGAAGAGTTAGATGCTTCTTTAATTTCTTGTTTTCCACATACTGGACGAACACATCAGATAAGAATACATCTATTTGATATGGGTCATCCTATATTAGGTGATCCAATTTATGGGACAGAGTTTGATGCGAGTGATAGATATTTAGAGGGTAAAATATCTACTAAAGATAGATTTAAATATACTGGAGCTACTAGATTAATGCTCCACGCTCAAAGTTTAGAATTCTTCTATAAAAATAATTTTCTTATAGAAAGTAAAATTGATTTTGAAAATATGAAGAGTAAAATTTGTCCTAAAGAACAGAGGATTTAACTCTTTAAACTTTTTTTAACTTCTATTTAGATATTATTCACGAACTAATTAGACTCCATTTCGAGAGAAACAATATAAAAGGAATTACATAATGGCACAAAACAAATCAGCTAAAAAGCGTATCTTACAAACAGTAGTAAGAACAGAAAGAAATAGATATTACAGAACTAGACTTAAAAATATTGTTAAAGCAGTTCATACAGCCGTAGAATCAGAAGATAAAACAGCTGCAAATGAAGCATTCAAAATAGCTAATAAACAAATACATTCTCTTGTAAGTAAAGGTTTTATCAAAAAAACAACAGCTTCAAGAAAAGTTAGTAGACTTCATAAATTGGTAAACCAAGTAGCATAATCTAGTCTCTTGATTCTTCTTTTCGGTTCTCCGATTAGAGGTATATAATCTCATATCACTCAAAATCTCATAAAATTGGAACAACAAAAATGTTCAAAGAAAAACTTCAACCATTCATAGATAGATACAATGAAATAAATACCCTCTTATCTGCTCCTGATATAGCATCTGACATTAAAAGAATGACTGATTTAGGAAAAGAACAATCTGGACTTGCAACTTTAGTAGAGAAAGCTAAAGATTATATAGAGACATCTGATGCAATAGCAGATAATAAAGAACTATTAGGTGATGCTGAACTAGGTGACCTTGCGAAAGAAGAACTTAGTGAATTAGAACCAAGACTTCCTATGCTAGAAGATGAAATTAAAGTATTGATGATACCTAAAGATAAAAATGATGATAAGAATATATTCTTAGAGCTAAGAGCTGGTGCTGGTGGTGATGAGAGTGCATTATTTGTTTCTGATGTATTTAAAATGTATATGCGTTTTGCAGAACAGATTGGTTGGCAAGTTGAACTAGTTAGTTCTAGTGAAGGTACAGCTGGAGGATTTAAAGAGATTATTGCTCAAATTAAAGGTGAAGGTGTATATTCTAAACTTAAATATGAAGCAGGAACTCACAGAGTTCAAAGAGTTCCAGATACAGAGACACAAGGAAGAGTACATACATCAGCTATCACTGTTGCAGTTATTCCAGAAGTTGATGATGTTGAAATTGATATTAAACCTCACGAAGTTAAAATGGATGTCTATCGTTCAAGTGGATGTGGTGGTCAATCAGTAAATACAACTGATTCAGCTGTTCGTTTAACACACATGCCAACAGGTATAGTTGTAGCTATTCAAGATGAAAAATCTCAACATAAAAATAGAGATAAAGCTATGAAAGTTCTTAAAGCTAGAGTATATGAATCTGAATTACAAAAACAGTTGAATGAGACATCTAGTCAAAGAAAACTACAAGTAGGTTCAGGTGATAGATCAGAGAAGATACGAACATACAACTATCCTCAAAATCGTTTAACAGACCATAGAATAGGATTAACCCTATATTCACTAGATGATATTACAAATAATGGTAATTTAAATTTAGTAGTAGACCCTCTAATTGCACATGCACAAATGGAAGCAATACAAGAAGCAGGATTATAGTCCTACTTCTTTAATCTATTAATCTGCCTCTAATATAGCTCCATTACTTGCATTTGTAACTAATGCTCTATATTGCTTTAACCATTTACTTTTTAGAGGTTTAACTATTGGCGTAAAGTTAGCTTTTCTTTTTGCTACCTCATCATCACTAAGATGTACCTCTAAAATATACTTATCCACATCTAAATATATTTCATCACCATCTTCTAAAAGTCCAATCATTCCACCTTCAGCAGCCTCAGGACTTACATGACCGATACTTGCTCCTCTAGTTGCTCCACTAAATCTACCATCTGTAATTAATGCTACACTATCACCTAGTCCCATTCCCATAATCAGACTTGTTGGAGATAACATCTCTTGCATACCAGGTCCACCACGAGGTCCTTCATATCTTATTACAACTACATTACCAGCTTGAACTTTACCATTAATAATTCCTTTAATGGCATCATCTTGTGAATTAAAACATACAGCTGTTCCTGTAAATTCTCTATCACCTGTAATTCCAGCCGTTTTAATAACAGCACCCTGCTCTGCTAAATTTCCATAAAGAATCGCTAATCCACCAACTTCAGAAAAAGGATTATCTATAGTATGTATTATAGTTGTATCTTTTATCTCTTTATTAGCTATTTTTTCATAAGTTGTTTCACCTGTTATAGTAAGATTATCAAGAAGTATATCATCTCCTCTTTTACTCATTTCATGCATAACAGCACTTACTCCACCAGCTTTATTTATATCTTCCATATGGATAGTTGTTAATGATGGAGATATTTTTGCTATATGAGATACTCTTTTACTAACTTTATTAACATCAGACAAATTAAAATTAACATTTGCCTCTTTTGCAATAGCTAACATATGTAAAACAGTATTTGAACTTCCACCCATTGCCATATCAACAGCAAAAGCATTTCTAATAGCATTTTCATTTAATATATTAAGTAATTTATATTTTTCGCTATCAGCTTTATCTTTTGCTATATCACAAATTCTTTTTGCTGCTTTTTTATATAATTCTGTTCTCTCTGGAGTTAATGCTAAAATAGTACCATTACCTTCTAAAGCAATACCCATAGCCTCCATTAAAGTATTCATACTATTGGCAGTAAACATACCACTACAACTACCACCACTAGGACAAGCATTACATTCTAACTCTGTTAACTCATCTTCTGTAATCTCACCAGCTTCAAATTCACCTACTCCCTCAAACACGGTAGCTAAATCAATAGGTGTTCCATCATTCTTATATCCCTTTTCCATTGGTCCACCAGATAC
>JAMOSL010000086.1 GCA_027063105.1 Campylobacteraceae bacterium | reverse complement strand
ATCCGTAAATAATGTTATTAAGTTCTGAATTACTTGTTTTTGCCAATTTGGATGAAGCATTAAATCTGGTTCATCTAAATATACTATAAGACTATTATAATCTTTTAATTTATCTTTAATTTGGATATACATAATAAAGAACATTAAAAATCTAGCCCGTTCACCATGGCTTAATTCAAAAATTGTATATTGTTTTTCGTTATATATATTTATCTCTAAATTAGTAATTTCTAATTCTAAATTATCTACATTTTCAAAAAAATCTTTTATATGAATTTCAAAAAAATTATGTCCCTTATTAGATCCAAATCTATTTCTTAATTCTTCTATATTAGAAGAGATTTCCTCATATGTTATACTTAATATATATGGAACAAATCCATACTTTTCAAATGGAAATTGTTTATAATTTAATATGATTTTTTCTATGATTTTATCATAAAACAATTTGTAATCTATCAGTTCATTATCTTTCTCTGATTGTATAAATCTAATTAATTCATTTGGTTTGGTTTTAACTGTATTATGCATAGATTGCTGTAGAAAGTTTTCTAAATCAAAATAATTTAATATATCCCAATCAAAATAGAGACTATACTCTTTATCTAAAGAATCCCCAATAGGTTGTGAAAGATCTTGTTTTTGAAATAAATCTAAATCTATATCATCAAACACAGTCTTTTTTTCTATTGTAATATCTGTTTTATTTTCTATTTTGCATATTTCAAGATATGGACTATCATTATGACTCACTCTATATGGTTCATGTATTTCCAGTTTTCTATTTTTTTTATTATAAATAATTTTTAAACCTGAAGAAAAACCATGGTTTTGATTTAACTCTTGAAATAAAACACTACTCTTTCCACTCCCATTTTCCCCAACAATAGCAGTTACATTAATATTGCTCGGAAAAATAGATGGATAATTCTTATTTTCATCAATAGTAAGTTTATTACTTTTTTCATCATACTCACACTTAAAATCAAGGCTAAAGTTAAAGCCCTGATTTTTAATGTTCTTATACTCTGCTACCCAAAGATAAATAAGTTGCATCTATTGTTAATCTTCTATTTTCATAAGTCTGAATGTAAATTGCTTAACTGCTGAACTTTTATAATCAGGCAATATTGCATTTTTTGTATAGCTATTATCAGAACTACCAAAATTATTTAAATTATAGAATCTAGCTTCGTTAAAATCTGTATGCATAAAGATTTCGTTAAAATTTTCTTGGATACCTACACAATCAGCTTTCATCTTTATATCTTTACTACTATCTCCCACTATATGTAAAATATCAAAATTAAAATTAAAGCCTTGTAACCAGTAACTAAATTTCAAAATTGAATTTGTTAAAAATCCATTTATTGGGGTATCACCTATCTCTTCTTGATAAGTAAAAAGATTATCTGTAAAATCAAGATTAGTAAATTCAATATCATATAAAATTACATCATCATCTATTTTAAATCTTGTTGTATTAGGTACTCTTTTCATAGTTCCATTTATTAATAATGAATTTAAATAAATTAAAAATTCTCTACAAGAAACAGGTTTAGTAGCCACTTTATAATTATTGCTTGTATGCCCATAATCAAATTCCCAAGTTACAAAATCAAATTTATAAATCTCTTTCAACTCTTTCTCTATATCTACATGAATCATATCAAACATATAGTCATACTTCATAAAGAACTCTTTTTTAGCCGTGTACATTGCAAGTGCTAAGTCTATGTCTTTGTTCTCAAGTGCAAGTGCTAGGTGCATGATGTCATATTTTTTCTCTTCAAGCTCTAGCATCTCTACATAGTCGTTAAACATCTCTTTTTCTGCATCATCAAAATCACCATCTTTAAAAGCAAGTAATACAACTTC
>JAMOSL010000085.1 GCA_027063105.1 Campylobacteraceae bacterium | reverse complement strand
ATATTGGGGTATCGCCAAGCGGTAAGGCACTAGTTTTTGGTACTGGTATTCGGGGGTTCGAATCCCTCTACCCCATCCACCCACTTCAAATACCCATAAATTAGGCACTTTCAAGAGATTGACTTAATAACTGTCAGTTGATTTTACGGGGTTTTTACTGACAATATGACTGACACTTACAGTGATACTTTTAAGTATTGATTTTTCCAGTAATTAACTCTTTATATCTTTCATTTTCTATATAATCTTTGATAATATCGAAATACTTATCCATTGTTTTATTATTTATTGCAGTCTTTTTGTTGTAATACTTATATAATTCATATATTATCTCATCATCTGTATGATCTCTTTTTCTCATATCATATATATAAAAAATGTCTGCTAGTTTATTCTGAGGTTTTACTCCTCTTGTAAGATTCAATATTGACTTGTTCTTATTTGTATTTAGTGCTGTTAAATCATCAGCATCTTTTAATTTAGTTTCTAAAAGCTCTAATGGTGTTAGAGGACTTATTTTCTTCTTTATTGCCTTAATATATTCTACAATCTCTTCTATAGGAAGTGAAAAATTAATTGGAATATGCATTTGCTCTTGATCATTTACTTGTCTATTAAAATTAGGAACAATATTATTAACAAAATATTCTTGAGAAGTAATATTAATACCTTGTACTTCTATAAATTCATCATGCACAATTTCTTTAAATCTAATTTGCCATCCTTCATCTTTACTCTTGTTATCTATAATCTTTTTATCTTTTTGTTTTTTTAAATTTAGTATTTCTTCAGAATAAATTTTATTTGCCCCATGTACTTCTCTTATATACCCTGTTGGATATATAAGGTATTTATTTATTAACTCATCTGTAATCTTCTCTTTTAATATAGTCAGTTCACTCATTCCTATTTCTGTACACCTATCTATAATATCTATAAAGTGTTTATAATCTTTTTCTATCAACTTTCTATAAAGATAAATCTTTCGCATTATCCTATCTTCATACTCTTCAAATGTCATATTTTTATACTCTTCAACAAGTTGTTCCTTGGAAGTAAGAAAGTTCTCTTTTGTTAGAAACCTATGAGTTAAATAGTTTACATCATTTTGCATTGCAATAATTTTGTCGTATCTCTCTAGTAATAATTGAACATTATCATTTCTGATTGCCATTTCATAAGCTGTACAGGGTGTTAATTCATAAGTTTTAAAATTTTCAATTTCCATATATTTTTTATTTGATCGAGATTTTATGTCTGGAGTTTTATATATAAGCTTTGGAAGTCTATATCTTTTATCCCATATATTAGCTACTAATTTATTTTTTCTAAGCGAAGAAGTTAAATAGACTTTTTTAATACTACTCTTTTTAATATTAAATTTACTGCAAAAATCTTTTTCATCCTCTGGTTTCAAATCCTTAAAAAAACTATCATATATGATTTTTATTCTATTATCATCTGTATTATAATCCTCTCGCTCAAATGCACTCTTTATATCCTCTATTTTATATTTATTATTGGATAAGTTATTCTTATTAAATATTTTAAGAAATTTTAAAATTATTTTTTCATCTTTCATTTTTCATCTCATAAATGGAGTAAGTTTATAACTTGTTTTTTGTATCACTAAAGTTTAAATCTATTATTTAATTAAATTATACCTTATATATTTGCCATTCTTTCTTTAATTTCCAAATATTTTCATTTATATATCATTAAGATAGAAAGAGTGTACTTCCACTCGTTCATATATAAAAATCAACAAATCTTTAACCTATTCATATAGCTACTCTTTTGTAGCTATATGAGGTTTAAATGTTGTTATCAAATAAGGAGAGACCATGAAGTTTTATGACTTAGGTTTAGGAGATGTTTG
>JAMOSL010000084.1 GCA_027063105.1 Campylobacteraceae bacterium | reverse complement strand
TTTTGGTATATGTTGCCAACAATGCGAATGAAAATCACATCCATAAGGGTCACTACAATGTTTTCCAATATCGATAAGAGGCATATTCCCTTTTAACATATCTTCCATCTCTAAAAGTTGAAGCTTAATATCATCTTGTTTTTCTAAAACTATATCTGTAATATCATCTATAGTAAATAACTCTTTTATGTTAAGTTTGCCATCCCTTATATACTGATTGTTTATATGAACTACATAGGCACGATTTAGATTTATAGCCTTAGAGAGTGCATACCATTGGATTGAAGTATCGTTGATATGGTACTCTTTTGTATAGGTGGAAGCTTTAACTTCATATATATCCCAAGCATTTCCATTTTTTACTAAAATATCAGCCATTGCAAAGATACCATCTTCTTTGAATGTTGCTTCATAGATCACTTGTGTACCATTAGCTATAAGTTTTTTCGTCTTTTCAATCATACCCTTGAAGTTATTACTATCAAACTCTATCTCAACACCATTTGGGAATATCTCTTTTGCTAACTCTCCAACATTGTAGCCAGTATTGAAACTCGACTCTGTTTGGTGGTTTGGAGTGTCTCTTAGGTCTGGTTTATTTTTATATAACCAAAGAGACTTGTGGCATTGTAAGCCTCTTATGTATTGGGATTTAGATAGTGTCATGCTAAGTTATTCAAATCTTTAGAAATTTTATTAATAAGTGATAATATATCTTCACTGTCACATAAATTTAAATTTTCTTTATAATATGTACCATCTTCAAGTACAAATTCATATCTATCTAAAACTTCAATAATATGCTTTTTGTATTTAGCATCTTTTACATAATTATAGAACATAAAATTAAAACCATTGTTATAATAAATTTCCATGCGATATTCTTTAAAGTCACCTAATAAAATAGAAGGACTATCTGATGAAGAAGAAGTTTCGTTATACCAACTTATTTTAAATGGAACATAAGTTTTTTCTGATTCTTGCCTCCACCAAACTATTCTATTTTTTTCTACTTTTAACTTAAAGTATTTTGTAAAAAAGTCCCAAGTATATAGTTCAGCATGTGTACCATTCATTTGAGATTTTCTTAGTAAAAATATTTCTTTATCATTTTTATATCTAAGTTGTAAATTTTTACAATATTTAATATTGTTTTCATTGGATATAAGAGCATATAAATATTTTTTTTCACATTTCTCCTGGTTATTATCATAATCTTTTACCCATTTAGTAATGATATTCTTTAAAGATGATTCAATACTCTTATCATTAAATATAGTATCATTTAATAAATTTTTTAAATATATTTTTCTATCAATATTATCACTTTTTTTAAGTTTATCACTATTAAAAACTTTTCTCCAATTATCATTTTTAATCCGAATAGATTTTTCGTCAAAAGAACAGAATGTGTAATTAGAACCTAGCTGTGGTAGATAATCACCCTTGGTTAATAATGCTTGATAAACCATAATTTTGTTGCTATTATTATCTTTTGCAAAGCTCCAAAGAGAATCAAACTTATCTCTATAGATTTTGAATTTATCAATGTTGTTTTCTGAATAATCAAGTAAAAAACCAACTTGTCCATTAAGATACCAATTAGTTTCAGCCTTTATTAACTCAAGTTCCCAATCATTTGAGTCATCTTCAATAAGCTTAGCTTTTAAGCTTTCTTCATCCCTTTGAATTGTAGAGAAGTAATCAATTTGAGCACTATCATCTTTTATATAATTATATATACCTTTATTATTGCTATTTTCAATTAATTGCTTTAAAGATTTAATTGCTTTAATTAAATCATCTGGACTTTGTATTAGATGGTTGTTTATTAAATTAAAACTTATCCTTTTCCATCTTTTAAATTCTTTTTCATCTAAATTATTTATATATCC
>JAMOSL010000083.1 GCA_027063105.1 Campylobacteraceae bacterium | reverse complement strand
ATAAAAAGGTCTCAAAAATATTTTGAAACGATTTTTAATACAACAAGAGATGCAATAGCTGTTATTGACTCACAAACAAAATTTTTATTTGCAAATAAAGCATATTTAAACCTTACAAAACTAACTGATATAGAGTTAAAACAAACTACATTTTATGATTTGACAATAGAAGAGGATAGAGACTATACTTTTAAAATAGTAGGAGAAGCATTTAGAAGAGGTTTTTATCATGATTTAAAAATTAAATATATTGATAAAGAAAATAATATTATAGAAATATCCAATGATATAGTTGCTATGCCTGATTCTGGAGCATCATTTTTATTAGTGACAAGAGATATTACTTTAGAAAATAGGCTTAGAAGAGAAAAAGAAATGCAAGAACAACAATTACTTCAACAATCAAGATTAGCTCAAATGGGTGAAATGATAAGTATGATAGCACATCAATGGAGGCAACCATTAGCAGCTATTGGTGCTTCTAGTGGAAAACTAAGAATAAAGGCTCATATGAATAAGAATACTAATAAACTAACCATTGAATCGACAGAAAAAATAAATTCATTAATCCGTCATCTAAGTCAAACCATTAATGATTTTAGGAACTTTTTTAAACCAGATAAAATAAAATCTAATAGTAGTTATACAGAAATGATTGATTCAGTTTTTGATATAGTTACAGCAACAATTTCTGCAAAAAATATTACTATTCTTAAATCTCTAAATACTGAGGAGAAGATGAATATTTATGTAAGTGAAGTTAAACAAGTCATTCTAAATCTATTAAAAAATGCTGAAGATGCTCTCTTAGATAATGAAATAGAAGACCCTACTATTGAAATATCTACATATAGAAATAAGAATATGTTAGTATTAGAGGTTATTGATAATGCTGGTGGAGTTCCTGAAGATATTAAAGATAAAATATTTGACCCATACTTCTCAACAAAAACGGATAAGAATGGAACAGGGTTAGGTTTATATATGAGTAAAACCATCATAGAAGAACATTGTGGAGGAAAATTAAGCATCCACAATAATACGAACGAAGGAGCTGTATTTAGAATCAGTATGCCAAAAACTAAATCTTTATAAATTATCTATCCAATGCTCTAATTTTTCTATCTGTTCAATAGTTCTTACAGTAGCTGTACCACCCTCAGATACTCTTGCATTCATTGAAGCACGATTATCAAGTAACTCAACAACTCCTTCTCCTATTCTTTTATCGACAGATTGTAAATCTTCTAAAGATAATTCTGATATATCTACACCTTTAATCTCTGCTAAATTAACAGCATTACCTGTGATATGATAAGCATCTCTAAATGGTAAATTTGCATCTTTTACTAAATAATCAGCTAAATCAGTAGCACTTAGATGACCTATCATACAAGCATCTTCCATTTTATCTTCATTTATTTTCATATCTGCTATCATCTCATTAAGAACTTCCAATGATAGTGTAGCAGTTTTCACAGAATCAAAAACACCCTCTTTGTCCTCTTGCATATCTTTATTATATGCTAATGGAAGACCTTTCATTACAGTTAAAAGGGATACTAGATTACCATTTACTCTTCCTGTCTTACCTCTTAATAGTTCTGGAATATCAGGATTTTTCTTTTGTGGCATAATTGAGCTACCTGTGGCATGTCTATCACTTAGGGTTATCCATCTAAATTCACTTGCAGACCATAAAATTAACTCTTCACTTAAACGGCTAATATGCATCATCATAGTACTAATATTAAATAAGATTTCTAGTGCGAAATCCCTATCACTTACAGTATCTAAACAGTTTAGAGTAGGTTCATCAAATCCTAATTTTTGAGCTGTTATTTCTCTTGATATTGGATGTGGTGTTCCTGCTAATGCAGCACAACCAATAGGAGATAGATTATTCCTCTCAAAAGAGCTTATAAATCGCTTATAATCTCGTTGAAGCATACTTGCATAAGCCAATAGATGATATCCAAAGTTTATTGGTTGAGCATGTTGAAGATGTGTCATACCTGGAAGCATAATATCTGTACTCTCTTTTGCTCTAAGAATAAGTGTTTGAATATTTTCTAAAATAAGTTTAGATATCTTTTTAGTATTATGTTGTACAAAAAGTCTAAAATCTAAAGCTACTTGGTCATTTCTGCTTCTTGCTGTATGTAATCGTTTTCCTGCATCTCCTATAATCTCTGTTAAACGGCGTTCATTTGCCATATGAATATCTTCATCTCCACCATCAAGAGTAAACAATCCACTCTCAATTTCCTCTAAAACTTGACTCAAGCCTCTATCAATTGCTTCAAAATCTTCTTGAGTAATAATATTTTGTTGAGCTAACATAAAGGCATGAGCCTTTGAACCCTCAATATCTTGTGCATATAATACTTTATCGAATGGTAAAGAATCATTAAGAGCTTTAAGTAAGTCTGAACCTTGAGCAGAAATTCTAGCAGATGCTATATTTTTTTTATTTGACAATAGTTTATCCTCTAATTAATTTATAAAAATTTTAACGGCTTGGAACATTTCCTGTATCTGATGCATATTGACTTACAAAATCATATACATCAGAATCATATTCCGATTTATATTTTGTTGATTTAGGACATAATAATTTAATCTCATTAGCCATTTTCCCATCTTTATATATTTTAGTCCACTCTTCTCTTGTATGCTTTAAAGGAAACTGACTATTAGTGATTCCACAATCACTTTTTAGTTTCTTAGAATAAATTTTTTCTCCCTTTAATACTCCTGCATCTAAAAAAGTAAATAGAGATACTATAGCCATTGATAATTTGATAATTTTTTTCATATTAATCCTTTTATATTAAATTCTAACAAATTTTTCTTAAAATACTGATAATAGAGTCTCATTAATATCTTTAGATCTTTTAGTAATATTAATATCTATATTCTTTTCAATTTTAATATTATTTTTAGGCTCTTCTTTAATTTCTTTCTTCTCTTCAACTTCTTTAATCTTTGTAGGCTCTTTAACTTTCTTCTTGACTAATTTTTTATCAGAAGATTTTTTTGCCTCTTTTTTCTTCTTTCTAAATTTTTTAATATTCTTTCTATGTTCATTATAATCTTTTGTAAATGTATGAGTTCCATCCCTATTCAACATAAAATATAAATAATCTGTCTCTTTAGGAGATATTACAGCATCTAATGCATTTATTGTAACAGTACATATTGGGTATGGTGGAAGACCTTTATGTTTATATGTATTGAAATGGCTAGTATCCTCTTTTATTCTTTTAGATGTAACTATTTTGTGGGAATATTTACCATAACATAAAGTTCCATCCATTTGTAATCTCATACCTTTTTTTATACGATTATTTATAACTGAAGCAATAGTAGGCATCTCTTTTAAATTATTGCTCTCTTTATGAATAATTGATGCCATAATTATAGCTTTATGGAGTTGATTATGAGTATATAATGAACCAAATTTCTCTTTTGCAAAGAAATGAAGTTGTTTATTAGATATATCTAAAAGATACCTAACTAAGACCTCTTCATCTGCATGTTTAGCGATAGTATATTTATCTCCTAATATCTCACCCTCTAAGAATTTGGAATATTTCGTATAATATTTTATAAATTCTTTTTTATCTAGCTTCATATCTTTAGCTAAACGGCTAAAAATTTCATCAACCGTATCCCCAGCAAATATTACTATCCCCATGGTATCAGCTTGATTATGCAAGAGTTCGTAAAAGAAATAAAATCTTCCTTTTGGATTCTCCTCTATTTTATACCAACCCTCTTTAGGTAGATCTATTAATTTTAGTAATTCAATATCTACTCTATTAAGCTCAAATCCACTCTGTTTTAAACTATCTATTACATCTTCTGGATTAGATGATTTAATATATATAGCATTACTTCTTTTCTTTATAAAAATATCATTATATGTTAGAAATAGAGACATAGATAGAGAAACTAAAAGTAGAACAATAATGATTTTACAGAAAGACAACTGTTTTTTTTGCATAAAAAAACTACTTTATTTTTAATTAGAATATTATATCATAATTTTATATATTTTTAATAACTTCCTCAAACTCTCTAGTAATATCTAATTTATCTGTTCCTTCTTTATACTCAATAATATGAATAAATAATATATTATCTTTAATATCAAGTGTTAAAGTACCTGGTGTTAGCGTTATAGAGTTAGCTAATAATAATTTTTTCCAATCACTCTCTAATTTTGTGGGAACAGCTACAATAGCAGGAGTAAGATTTAAATCTTTTCTTGCTAAAATATTTGCTAAATATATATTTGATTTTATAATATTTTTAATCAATATATAAAAATATACGAATAACCAAAAAGGATTAATAAACTCAAACTCTTTCTCTCTCTCTTTAAACATATTAATATATAAAATGCTAATTCCGATACTTAATGTAATACCAAGTAGAATATTAGCCATTTCAAAAGAATCTGTTAATACTATCCAAATAATAAATAACATACTAGTCCAAAATATAAATCTCATGCAATTCTCCTATTGATTTTTTGGAATATATATAAAATCACTAGCATATTTAGATACATTCATATACTCTTCATCTAATTTAAGTGAATCAGGAGGACATACATCTGTACATAATGAACACCAACAGCATCTACCATAATCTATTCTTGGAATACATTGAGAGGCATTTTTAGCGTTATATTCCATATCTGTTTTAATCATATCAATAGCATCATTCATGCACACATCTTGACAATTAGAACAACCTATACAATCAGATAAAACATTAGTATGAAATCCTCTATACCCTTTTGCAGTCTCTTTTTTAACTTGTGGATATGCTATTGTATTTGGTTTATCAAAAAATGCTCCAAGAATTGAAACAGGACTTAGTGTCCCCTTTATATCTATACTCCATTTCATAATTCAATCTCCTTACCTTTCTATCTCTGGTGGACATATTCCCAAAGAGTTCATAATCAGTGCTACATCGCTAAGTTCTGCACCTATTAATAAATCTTCTAAAAGAGTAAATCCATGAATTAAAGATGGTCCTTTAACTTGCATTCGTCTAATCTTTTCTGTTCCATCTCCTGCCATATAATATGCAAATTCACCCCTAGCACTCTCAACCTTAACCCAAGTATCATCTTTTGGAAGCTTAAATTTTCTATGAGTAGGCATTTTTATCATAATATCACCTTTTGGCATTTTACTTACTACTTGTTCTAAAATATTAATACTCTGTAGAATTTCATCTCTTCTAACTAAAGCTCTAGCATAAACATCTCCAGCCTTTTGAGTTGGAATTTCAAAATTCAATTCATCATAAATAAGATATGGAGCATCTTTTCTTACATCAGCTTTAATTCCACATCCTCTTAATACTTGACCAACATATCCATTAGCTACAGCCTCTTCTTTATCTATAATGCCTACTCCAATAGCTCTATTCTTAAAACTTGCGTTATTTATAAATATATCATTATATAGATTCATTCTCTCTTTTAAATAAATTAATAAATCAGTAACTTTATCTAGAAATCCATTAGGTAAATCTCGTCTTACTCCACCAGGGTAAACATACATATGATATACTCTTCCACCTGTCAACTCTTCAAATAAATCTAATATCAAGTCTCTATCAGCAATAGCCCATTGTCCAACAGCATATAATCCAATAGAACCACTCTGTCCTGCCATCCATAAAAATTGAGCAGATAAACGAGATAATTCTAATACCATAACTCTAATATATTTAGCTCTTTCAGTAATTTTTATACCTGCTAATTCTTCTACAGCCATAGCGAAATTTGCCTCATTTGGATCTGGTTCAGGAACACATATACGACATACAATAGTAAATGCTTGAATAACAGTTCTTCTCTCTATGAGTTTCTCAAATCCTCGATGAAGATAACCAACATGTGTTGTAGCTTTTTGTATGGTTTCACCAATTAAATCAAGCTCAACGCTCATATTTCCCGTAATTCCTGGATGCTGAGGTCCGTGAAATATTGTTATATGTTTAGGAGTTTCCATTTTTATCATCTTTCGCTTTCTCTTCAGCCAACTTCTTCGCTTTTTTTAATGCTCTCAATCGCTTGGTTTCAACTTTAGTATCAACATTATCATCTCGACCATCTCTAAATGTAAGATTTTCATTTACAAATTTTAAAGTATCAAATTCTCTTCTAAGTGGTGGAGTATGTATCCAATTCTCTAAACTAAGCTCTTTAAGATTTTGATTTCCTATAAATTTAATTCCATACATCTCATGAAGGTCTCTCTCCATAATCTCTGCTTGTTTAAAAATATGTGAAATAGTATCAAACGCAGAATCTCGCCCAATAAGAGCTTGAACCATCATAGTATGTTTCCTATCTTCAGTTGTTAAAATATAACTTAGTGCAAAATGGTCATCTTCTATCCAATCTGCACAAGTTATAGCATTAAGAGTTACATAAGAGTAATTTAAACGGAGTAAATTTATAAGTTCAAAGAGTCTATCTCTCTTTACAATAACTTTCGATAAATCATTTCGTTTTATTTCAATCTCAGGGGTAGCAAATTGATTTTTTATCTTGCTATACATAATAATTTTGCCTTATGACATGATTTCTATAAACACCATAAGCATCCATGAAATCTTTACGCAAAATTAACTCTTTGCGATGGGCTAGTCACAAGCCCTCTATTCGCTAATAGCTCAGATATTGGGCGTTCACAAACTACTTTTCTAGCTATTCCAATAGCACCATTTACATCAGCATTGACTATTCTCATAGTTGAACTTCTAAACAATCCTCGCTTTACTCTTTTTGTTTTCATAGTTAAAGTATATATTGTTTATGCTTAAGTGTAGATTATATGTTTTTTAGGTTAATATATTCTCTATGTCTTTTATATGTTGTTGAGAAGTCGTGTTCTCCTTTAGAATTCTTCATAAAATATAGATAATTTGTTTTAGCAGGATTTATAGAGGCTTTTATAGCATCTATTGATACAGAAGATACTGGATATGGAGGAAGCCCTCTATGTTTATATGTGTTGAATCTACTTTTATCCTCTTTTATTCTTTTTCGCGTTATCTTAATATGAGAATATTTACCATAATTAAGTGTCCCGTCCATTTGCAGACGCATATTCTTTTTTAATCTATTAAAAATTACAGAAGAGACTAAAGGCATTTCTTTAATAGTACCAGCCTCTTTTTGAATGATAGAGGCAATTGTCATAATTCTATTCCATTTTTTTATAGAGTAGTTTCCATATATTTCTTTTGATAATTTTTCATACTTTTCATTACTTTGAAATACTAAAAATTTTATTAAATCTTTTTCGTTTATACCTAAAGGAACACTATATGTATCTGCGTATATTCCTGCTTCTTGATACGGAGAAAATATTTTTAAATAATAATTTAATTTAGATTTATCTAGAGATAATTGTTTAGATATTTCATCTAAAAAAATCGTTGTTGTTTCACTCGGAATTAGAGTTATATTTACCATTTTGGTTTTAGCTGTAACTATTTGATACAAAAAGTCTATTCTATTTATCTCTGTATCACTTATTGAAATCCAGCCATATTTAGGTTTTCCTATCAAAACTAAAATATACTTATCAATTTTACTCAACATATAACCATTTTTAGTCAGCTGTGTTATAATATTACTAACTGAACCTTTTGGAATATATATTGTTTTTTCTGTTTTAATTGGTATTGTTGTATAAAAAATAAGAGAGATGAGTATGAGTAAAATTATATTAGTGACCCACTCAACCATCCGTAATCTATTAATTTTATTTATTGTCATTATGATTACTCTTTTTATATTTTTTAAAAATGGTATATCTATTGATGAATTAAAAATAGGTTCATTTTATCTTGAGCGATTATATCTAAAACTTGATAATAAAATCATCATAAAGATTCATAAAATAGTTATACCTACAGAGAAAAATAGTAGTAATAAGAATATCAAAGAATATTTAGATGATATAAAAAATATACTCAGATATTTTCAATTTATAGAATTGGAAAAAGTCAGTTTTAAAAATAATAATTATACACTTCTTTATAGAGATAATATTATATATATGACAAATAATGAGTTTGAAGTAGCATTAAATAATGTAGACTATATTGATAATAAGATACATGCAAAAGTCAAAGAGGTTTATATAAAAAAATACAATATTTACATCTCTGGTAATTTAATTTATAATATTAAGAGCAACAATATATTAATTAAAGCAGATGTAAAATATAGGGATATTAACGGTAAATTTGTTATAAATAGAAAAGATGATAAAGTATTTTTTGTGTTAAAAACAGATTCGTTTAAAAATTTTGAGCCTTTAGTAAATGAGTTTAAATTATCTAAAAATCTTAATACTTGGATTTATAAAAATGTAAAAGCAAAAGATTATAAAATTAAATATCTGAAAGGTATAGCTACTATAAAAAACAAAAAGATTAAGTTTTTACATAAGAGCATTTTCCTTGATTTAATTACAAAAGATGTAAAGATTATTTTTAATTCAAGATTAGACCCTATTCTTGCAAAATCTATGAATATTATATATAAAAATGAGAAACTAGAATTTAATATTAAAAAGCCATATTTTCAAAAAAACTATTTAGATATAAGCAGTTTATATTTAGATGGATTTAGAAAGAAATCTCTTAAATTACATTTAAATTTGAAGATAAAAACAAAATTTAATAAATCTATAAAAAAGATTTTAAAGGTGTATAAAGTTGATATTCCTGTTATTCAAATAAAAGGTTTTACAGATGCTAAGCTTAAAATAGATATAGAACTTAAAAAGAAAAAAGTATATTTTGAGTGTGATATAAAACTTAAAAAAAGTAAAATAAAAATAGGTGAGATAATTTTACCAGTTAAGAAATCTACTATTAAAATTAAAAAGAATATTATTAATATATCAAATACCACTTTATCAAATGATTTATTTAATATATCAGTTAATGGAAATATATATGCAAAAAAGCGTAAAGCAAAATTTAATTTGGATATAAAAAGTATAAAGGATGAGAAAAATACATTTCATATAAAAGATACAAATGAGACGCTCAGTATTAATTACAAGAAAAATATTATATTAAAGTTATCTAATTTTAAGAGTAATATAAAATATGATACAAGAGATAAATCAATATCTATAGATATTTTAGATATAAATAAGATAAAGCCATATATAGATAACATTCCTTTAGAGCTTAATAGTGGTTCGATTGTTATAAAAAGTAAAGATTTTAGCTCTTATAATTATAATGGTAATTTTAGTAGTCAAGAATGCTTTTTTTATACAGATGAGAATAGTTGTCTTTCAATAATTCCTGTAACTGGGGTAGCTTCAGCTGATAAGTTAACCCTTAAGGCTTTTGGTGATAAATTAACTTATGATTCTGCTGTATCTACTCTTTCACTGAATAATTTGAATTTAGATTTGGAAAAATTCTTTGAGACTTATAAAAATGATAAAAATATGACAAATAAAAAGCATAACAAGAATAAACAAAATAAGATAAGATTGATTGGAAAAAATAGTAATATACGATATAGAAATCATAAACTTTTAACAGATAAGTATAATATAAATATTGATAATAAGGGTAATTTATCTTTTTATGGATATTTGAATAGAGATAAAATAGTGATTCATAAAAATAATAATTTTTTTACTATTAAAGCAAAAAAAATCTCTGATAAGATGTTACATCCTTTAATAAATTTTAATGGTCTTCAGCTTGGCAAATATAGTATAAATATATTAAAAAATCAGGAGAATGTATCTAAAGGAGTAATAAAAATAGATGGTGGTATTATGCGTGATTTTCAAACATATAATAATATTATGGCATTTATAAATACGATTCCATCATTAGCTACGCTTCATAAACCTGGATTTAGTAAATATGGATTTAGAATTAAAAAAGGAAATATAGACTTTACTATTGATGGAAATATTCTTAAACTAAATTCTATTCTAATAAAGGGAGCATCATCTACTATATCTGGAAGTGGAATAGTTAATTTAAAAACAAAAAAGATTAAAGTGGACTTGATTATAATGACTGCTAGAGAAGTTAGTAAAATCTTAAAAAGTTTACCTATTGTTGGACATATAATTATGGGAGATAATCATAGTGTATCTGTTGGACTGAAAGTTAGAGGTTCATTAGATAAAACAGAGGTAAAAGTTAGTGCAATAGAAGATTTAATGCTTTTGCCTATAGAAATTATTAAACGAACTCTAACAGCTCCATCACATATCTATAAAACAACTAGAAAGCCATCAAGACATATAGATAATGATTTGGATATGTATTAAAAATTATAATTTGCAATTATCCTTAGCTGACTATAATCTTCATCATTATCTGTTTTATCATCTATATCTGCATAAGCTAAAACAACAGATATTTTTTCATTTAGTGTATATTCTGCTATTAAATCTATCTCCGTTGAATCAAATATATCTTTATCATCTGCAATAAATGAACCATAAGCACCACCAATTAATAGATTGCTTGATAAATTATAAGCTACTCCAGCAACAAAAGCATTACCTTTACTACCTATAGCATCAATTGTTAAATCTTCCATTGAGGTAAAAAATGTTCCACCACCTAAACTTAATCCACTTGCACCACTCTCATCATCTTCATAGTTATATGCTAACATTGCTATTACACCTATATCATTAAATTCAATATTAGCTAAAGCTCCAAAAGTGCTAGATTCTTGTTCCCCAAGTAACTCTTCTCCTGATGCAGTAGCCGTATCATATTGAAGACCTAAAGATAATTTTGTATCACTATTAATATCATAACTATATCCAACCTCTCCATAAAAAATATTTGCTATATCGTCATAATTATAATACCAAGCACTTAAAGATATATCTTTTAATCCTTCATATATACCTGCTAAAAAATATATACCATCAGTATCTTTTTTTGTACCTAAGACATCAGAGATTTTTATAAATTTTGAACTGTCTATTCCATTTTCCCAACCAGCCATCTTGTCTATTAATCCAGCATGTATAGTTAAATCTTCAATTTCATTACTCTTTATTCTATAAGCTTGAAAATAATTCGGCATCATTCTGATATCATCACTATCTGCATGAGGTGAGTCTAATAGTTGTCTACCTATTTTTATTTTGCTATTGCTATATTTTGCATCTAAATATATTTCAGAAACAAGAGAAAAACTATTTAGATTATTATCAAAAAAATCCGAATTAACTTTTAATATATTATCATCTTGTGTATCTAATCCTTGAACTGTATAAAATGAAGTAGAAAGTCTAATTCCATTCCATCTTTTAGTATCTAAATGAATATGTCCACCTATTGCAAAAGAGCTATTATCTGTCCCACTTGATGGACTTAAAGATATATATCCTGTACGAATTTGGAAATTTGTATGTTTTACAGGGTTAAAATCACCTACAACCTCTCTAACACTATCTATTTTATTTTCTGGCTGTTCTGCAAATAGTAGACTACTTAATATGAGAGATACTAAAATCTTTTTTTTCATGATAAATCCTAAATATTTTATTCTGATAATTGTTATGATAATTATTATCAATGGAATTATATCTTTAAAAACTTAAATTTTATAAAAACTTTTAAGTCAAAATAGGCTATAACTATTGTTTATTTAAATAACTGATTTTAGTAGAGGATATATTATATGACAAGAGAAGAGAATAGTAGAGAGATAGAGAGTGTATGTACATATTGTGGTGTTGGTTGTGATATTACAGGTGTAGTAAAAAATAATAAAATAATAAAAATATTTGCACAAAAAGATGGTGTAGTAAGTCAAGGTAAACTATGTATTAAGGGCAAATATGGATATGATTTTGTTGATTCTCCAGATAGAATTAGAGAGCCAAGAATTAAAAAGAGTTTCTTAGAAAGAAATCCTCATATTATAAATAAAGTAAAAGATAATTTAGTAGAATTTGATAAAGATTATTATACCTGTAGTATTGATACTGCTACAACTATTGCATCTATTAAACTTCAAGAGATAAAAAATAAATATGGAAGAAAAAGTTTTTGTGCTATTGGTGGAGCGAGAACGAGTTGTGAAAGTGCTTATACTTTTCAAAAGTTTTGTAGAGAAACAATGGAATCACCACATGTAGATAATTGTGCCAGAGTATGTCATTCTCCGTCTTTAAAAGGTATGAGAGCAACTATTGGAGAGGGTGCTGCAACAAATCCATATAATGATATTTATGATACTGAATATATGGTAGTTATTGGTTCAAATACAATGGAGGCTCATCCAATAATTGCAAATAGAATGTTAGA
>JAMOSL010000082.1 GCA_027063105.1 Campylobacteraceae bacterium | reverse complement strand
CCTTTAGCACTTTTAAACTCTACATCTACTTCTTCACCAAAGTTCATCTTTTCGTATAATTGTTCAATTGTCATCATGCACCCTTGTTAAATATTCAGACTTAACCTCGTAAAGGTTTATATTAGACTCTTTTTTTTGATGAACAATAGGTGCTAAGTTAATTACTAATGATTTAGTCATAATTTTGATTTCCTCTGAACTCATATTTCTTTCTAATAAGTTTGTTAAAAACTCTTCTTGTCTTGGTTGTCCAAAAGCCAACCTGTATAAAGATAAAATTTTCAAAGCTTCTTTCAAACGATTTACTTCCCTACTCATTGGCATCATGGGAACTATTCGTTCTATTTTAGCATTTCCTTCAGGTAAATGCCAATATGGGACTAAGTCACTTTCTCTTTTTTCTATTGTATTTATATTAGCTATTTTAAATACCTCTGACCAAATATCATTCTCTTCTTGAGAAATATCAGATGAATAAATTTCTGCAACTCTTCGTCTAACGACTAATGACTTATATCTATTTACCCTACCTTCCCTCTGTTCAATATCAATAGGATTACTTGGTAAATTCCAATGGATTACTCTACTACAATACCAGTGAAAGTCTAAGCCTTCTTGGCCTATTGAAGTAGAGTTAAGAACAAAAGGTCTAAAGGGAGAATTAAAAGCATCACGAATACTACCAACTCTTTGTGTTGCTTTATCATCTCCAACTTTTTGAGTACCTAATGGTACTGCATAATGACAACGAAGAGTAGAATCGATTCTATTTCCAGCACTCTTCTTTTGTTTTTTATTTTTATCTTCTTCGAACTGACAGGAGATACTAGATGTTCTAAAACCAAGTACATCTCTAAATCTATCAGTAGCTTCTTTAAGTGAAAAACCAGACGTAGAAAGTAAGTGTGCATACTCATTTATCATTGCTTGAAAATTACCTTCTATATTGTAATATAGCACCATTTGCCAATATTTTTTTTCTAAAGGATAATTCTTTGTTAAGATTGCATCACTCTCTGGCTTATTAAACATGGTGATAACAGACATAGTCATATCATCAATTAAATTAAAATCTAAAACATCCTTTGGCCAATACAATTTACACATCCTTGTAATACAAATTGCAGGACCAGCAATTGATAGTTCAGCTAAATACCTATAAAGGAAAGGTGGAATATACTTATATTCCATATATTGATAAACATGTTCTTGAAGCTTTTCTAAATGTTTATATTTACCACCATCTTCTTTTGCATTAGATAACTGACTATCAAACCAATTATTAATAAAATCTTTTTCTCCATTAATTGCATCTAATAATATTGGAGCTAATGCGTACCAATATCTAGACTCTAACTCTTCGCTAATTACCACATTAGAAAATTTTTCTTTAAAAAACTCTATTCTTTCTAAGATAATATCTTCCGAAGATCTTGCTGTTCTTAACAAAGGAATTTCAGATAGAGTTTTACAAGGATAAACCAATCCCCATACATCTAAACTGGACTTACCTTCTAAACGCAAGCTCGGATTATAAGCTTTATTGAAATAATCTTGATGCTTCTTCTTATCTAATACTTTTCGTTCTGCTTCATAAGATATTAAGCCACTTAAGGCACGAGGAACTAAAGCCCACGAAGAGAATAAAAGACTTTTTGTAAAGTTATTATGCTCTCTAAAACAACCAGATAATTCATAATAAGGTAGCGTTGGAGGAATCCATAGTAATTCTTCTCCTCTATCATCAAAAAGCATATTCATAATTGCTTTTAGTTTTGCATTTGGAGCTGATTTAGTAATATCTAGTTTATAGTTTTTGATACTTTTTCTTGACAACCACCCACTTGATGATTTTCTTAAAGCATTTCGTACTGTTGAATCATCTTTATAGTTATCTAAATGAACTTTAAATTGATAACCACTCAAGAATGAAAGTGCCCATGGTGCTGCTTTATAAAATTCTAATAACTGACTACTATAGCAACCAGGGTAAGCTTTATTCATAGCCTGTCCTAATTGATCCATAGAGATAAATGATTTAATTTCATCCTTTGAAAAATATTCTTCACATTCAATTTTCTTAGAATCAAATACTCCATCAAAATCTTCACTAACTTGAGACCGTTCTGTTCGACATATATAAGAACTCAAGAGTTTTTCTACTGCTTCTTTATATACTGTAGATATTGAACCTACATTAACTTCTTTATTCTGTAAATTCAATATTTGCTTAAGTAAGGATTCTCTCTCCTTTTCATAAGTTTCTATAAAATCAATATTATTGTCACTTAGAAACTTTAATAGCTTACGAAGTTCGTCTAAGTGGGCTTCATTTTGTTCATCTTCATCTAAACGAGAAAGAGCTTTAAATGGTGTTGCAGAAAGTAGTAATATTTTTGTATGATCATTTTTTCTAAATACTTCTCTAGCAATAAGTGTCTCTTCATTTTCATTGTTGGTATCAAGTAGTGACCCAAAACGCTGAAATTCATCTAATATAAATAAATCTGCATTTAAATTTTTAGCACAGCTTTGAGCTAGGGCAATACGAATCAGTGTTCTTAATCGTGTTGGCTTTTCAATAACAATAGTATCTTCACAGTATCCTTTTAATATATAAGCTAATGAACCTTTATCTATACCGAGATCTTCTAACTTTTCAAAAGGCAATTCTTGCTGTAACAAGAAAAGGAAATCACTAAAAATATTCTCTTCTAGTAAATAATTTGCTTCAAAATATTCTTCATCATACCACCACTTTACATCATCTCTAAAAAATGTATATAACTTATCTCTATCTTCTATAAACATTGAAGATTTAATTAGGATACGATAGATAATAAATCTTTCCCATTTATTACCATGTCCAGATGTCAAATTAAACGAAGTAGATGGAGTTAAAGAATTAACTTCAAGTAATGTGTCATTATCAACTTGTAAACTTTTATCTGTAATTGCTAGTTCAACCAATCTACCAAAAGATGGTTCTGCAACATATTTCTCTTTATAGTCACCTTGAAATACTGCAAGTTTTTTTTTATTTTCATTGGCTAGTGTAAGGTTAGAACATATATATGTGACTTTTAAAAACTTATTTGATTGTCCTGTATTTAACTTATCTTTTAATAGCTCAGCTATAACACCTTTTGCTACAATTGTTTTACCTAATCCTACTTCATCTGCAACTAAAACTCTATTACTATGATTAGTATTTTTAAAATTATTTAAAACGGAAATGACAGTAGCTTTTTGAAAATCTTTTAGACTATTTAAAGTTATTTCTAGTTGTTCTTGTGCCTTAATCATTTAGCTTCACTCCAACTCTGAAATGTTTCCATAATGCATTAAACTCTTCAGGAATCTCAATATCACTCTTCTCTAGACTCTGAATTAAACCCTCAAGTCTCACCAATGCATCTTTATGTCTTGCTGCTGTCAGCATTAACTGTTCAAACAGTGGTGTATTTCTATCAAATATATCAATTTCACCATTATTACTAGATACTTCACGAGTATGACTCTCAAGCCATTCATTTTTATCAGCTTCAGGGTTAAGTAACATATGAATATAACTTAAGATTTTGTCTTTTGAATCTAGCATCTTTCGTAGTATTCCTTGATTACGAATATCACCACCTTCAATTTCAATATCTGCTTGAATTAAAATATTGACAGTATCATCAATATCCATATCTCTTAATCGAATACTGACAGGTAAAAAAGCACTGATTTGTGTTAACTCCATATCATTCCACTGCATTTGAGTAGAAAGTTCTTGTTTTGCTCCAGCTATTGCTAATTGATCAACTTCAACATATATACTTTCATCTTGTAATTTTTGAAATAATGTCTTTGAATGAATATCTAATGTCAAAGTATACTTCGCATTTTCTTCTTGAATGGCTCCTTTTAATAACCATGAAGCATTTATTAATTCAAAGATTGTGCTTCTCAACTTAGCACTATTATCCACATCATCTGATTCTATTATATCTTCAAAGATATGTTCTACAAATACTCCTCTACCCTCTTCCTCTCCAACTAACTGTTCCATAAGCTTTTCATAACCTATCTTTTCAGGAGAAGCACTAAAACGTAACATAAACTCTGTATTTCTTGGTTGGCTTGAATTAACATCACCAAGTGCAGCACTTGTAACATTGGCTGAACCTAAGTGCCAATCTGTAATAGCACCTCTTTGAGTTACAAGAAGTTTTGCATGTAAATTATGAAGTTCATAACCCTCTTCTATCTTTTCTTCACCTTCAACTACTTCTGGATTTATAGAGTAACATTTCCATTCATTGAGTTTTTCTTTTCCAATAGCATTTAGTTCTTCTGCTCTACTAAGAAGAATCTTTGCTCCACCATCAGCCACTTGGCTTGATAACCATTTTAAAGCATTCACTTGATTACCAGCATCTTTTATAAATGGTGAAATAATCATTAAAGAGTCTGCCCTTTTTAAAAACAATGGTCTATTATATATTCCACCACCTGGTAAAAGTTTTATACTATCATCTCGACCATAAGCTATTTTCCATTTGATATATGGCAGCTCTTTTTTAAATCTTTTTGTTGGCTTGAAATGATTGTCATCTTTTAGCAAAGACAAAATAAAATCTATCCAATTACTATTTTTATCATCAACTTGAATATCATCAACTAACACTCCGTCTAAAGATGCAGCTAAATCCCAACTTCTATCAAAAGTTAAGTTTCTCGTTAAAACAATTAATTTGTACCTAATCTCTGGTCTTTTTGATTTACTTATTTGAACATATCGTAGTAACCATAACTTTGGATGAAAAGATGAAAACTCTCCACCTACTGGTACAACAGGACTTACATATGGTTCGAGTAGAGTAAAAAGATAATTATATTCAGTAGGTAATTTTATTTTTCCTTTTTGATAAAAAACTTTTAACTTTCCTTTTAGAGATTCTATTGACTCAAGTAATAATAATTTTTCTCCAGTTAAATCGCCTTCTAAGGTGTCTTTAAAGCCTAAAGCAACACTCACAGCAAGTAGTGCATCTAAATCAAGTGAATAAGTCGTAGCAACAGCAGAATCAAGTTCAAACCCATCAGGAGCATTTAACTGTTCACCATAATCAAACCTATCTTTATTTGGATGAATCATGCTTTCTCCCATCACTGATATCTTGTAGTATCTTTATAGCTGATGACCAACGATAATCTAATCGTCTTATACCAATCCAATCTTCTTTAGTTATTTTTTTATACAATAAGGAACGATTTCCTTTGTTCTGCTTTGCACGAGTTTCTACTAATTCATCTAGTTCTATTTTAGAAGCATTCTTTTGTATTAGACTATTCCATTCTTTAATGAAACTAATAGTCTTAGACTTAAATGACTTTGGATGATTTTTAGCAGCAGCACTCAACCATACTTCTGAACACTCTTTATAAAATAAATTTTTTCGTTCTACTTCTTCAAACCATTTATCATATTCTTTTTCATACTTATCAACAGTATTATGCTTATTTCTTTTAGCAATAATAATGTTATACCGTATATGAGGTCCTTCCATCGCCAAACTAAATTCATTTGCTAAGATCACTGTATTTCTACATGTAGAGGATATTGCATTAGTATTTTTAAATAAGAAAGTTAATATCTCTAGTGATTTATATTTCTCTTCTAATACCTGGTCTAATAGATTATGCTTAAAAACTTGAGCAGGAATACTATTTGCAATGTTACTTGATTGCATCATATATAGATATAAAAAGTCTGCCTCTTTTTTTGTTAAATTTATTTCAACATTTTCAAGCCAATCTTCTTCTAATGATGGAATTTCTACTTTATCTTTTAATCTATAGTGTCCTTCATCATCTGCCCCATCCTCATGTTCTGTTGCATAATGATTGCCATCATTGTCTTTCTCATACTCCAAACAAAACTCTCTTAATGATGTAGAGTCCTTTATTATTCCAAACTGGCGAAAAGCATTCCAATAAACAGATGATGGTCTTTTAGCCACACCACCTTTATCTATCATTGTACTACCAATAATTCCTTCTTCACTAGAGCCATGCTTCTCTACTAATCGTTTAGCAACTTCATCTTCTGAATCTGCCAAGTATTTTTGTAATTTAATTCTTTTCTTTTCAGATGCACTAAGAAGATGATAATCACGAAAGATTCTTGGAACTGTAATAAGGTACTTTGCACGAGTTTGGATAGTGGAAAATCCAGGAAAAAGAAGATCTGCAAATGCATCTCTTATCTGACCAATACCTAGTTCATCTAATGTTCCAGGCTCTTTTAACATCGCTAATATTTTAGAAACCTGTTCTCTTTGTGTAGAAGAGAAATCAACCCAGCCTAATTCACTCAAATCTCTCATATCGATTCTCATTTCTTTCTTGCTCATGTTTTCTAGTTTCTTTTACTATTTTGATATATTTACGGTATTCATCATTTGCCCATTTTTTAACAATATCATTATCATGGTTTTTCAACTCAATAAAAAGAACAAGTCTTTTTTCAATAACATCAGCCCTTGAACCACTCCACATTTGAGGTTCAATAGAGTTTCCAAGCTCACTCAAAAAAGCTTCCAATATAGGAGTATTATTAATTAAATCGTAAATAATAGGTTTAATAATTAAAGAGTCTTCATAAGCTGTTAAAAGATAGATAACCTTAGTTATAAACGGATACCTTTTTTCAGGATTTTCATCGCACCATTTAATAATCTCTTCTGACGGAATATTATCAATAATACTATAATTTTCTTTATGACTATAGGAAAAATCCCAACTCCAACTATTATAATTATCTATAAAATCATCATCGAATATAACTTCTAAAAACTGAGTAGGATATGAAGCACTTAAAAGTTGTAAAAATTTATGATAGTCAGAAACTCTCGATGTTTTTATACCTTTAGATAAAGCTTTACATATAACTTCAGCATAAGTTTTATCATATAAATTATTGATACAAGTTTTTAAAATAGTCTCCAGATTATAATCTTTACTTCCAGAAGAATCATCTTTATTATAATTATGTAGTCCTAAAACCTTATAAGCCATTTTAATAAGTGAGCTAGAATAGTCACTTGTTGTTGATCCATGAAACCTCATACTAAGTATTTCTATACCGGCGTCAACACCTTCATCCTTACTTGTCATATGTTCAATTAAATCTGCTAAATCATCGTCAGAAATATTTTCATGATTTCTTCCATAAGCAAAACTTTTATATTGCCACATAGGTGCTATCCCTACATCTAATGCTTCATGTAATCTTTTTAAAGAGTCATTATCAACATATACTGTTTGTAGCCATGGGAAGTTTTTGCCAAAAATCTCATCACTAACTAGATTATCCATTAGCTCATTAAAATAATCTAGATCATTATTGGCGAAATAAGATAAAATAGCTTTTGTATCATTGAGCTTTTTATCACAACTTGACACTTTTTTATATATATCATAATACAAAGACCAAAACTTTTTATTATTGTTATATCCACTTAAAACACCTTTTAAAAGCATATGTAACATATAGTTATCAGAGCAGATAATCTCTTCCATTAAAGAAAAAAGCACCTCTTCATTTTTAGCTAATTCAACACCACATTCAAAGCATTTTTTATTTAATTGTTCTTCTCGTTCTTTCCTTTCTTCAGGTGAATCCTCCAAATAGTAATCAGATAATGCATTCTGTCCTGATACAATAAAAACTTTTGATTTTTCATATATAGAATTAGGTTCTAGATATTCTTTGAGTTCAATTATTTTATCTTTTATACCTTGCTCATACCTATCTTCATCAAACTTTATTGCTTCTCTAACAGCAAACCAACCTTCTATCCAAGGTTTATCATCATGTAGTTTTTTCATTACATCTACTAAAAGATTAAAATTACCAGAATCATTCCATAAGCCTCGAAATTCATCAGATAATAATTTTCTTGCCTGTTTTGATAAAGAGCCATTAGATAGTGCAATTTCACTACAAAGTTCTATATACAGTTCATACCAATGAGTAATATCCAAGTTAGTTTCTGGATGCCAGCCAAGACCTCTTGATCTAGCACCAAAATCAAAATCACTACCTGCACTAAAACTACCTGTCTGTAAAGATGCACTAAGAATAGAAATTCCTATTTGCTGTTCGATATTATCCTCTGATTCTAATAATTTTGAAACAGTCTTTATTCTTTGTTCAGCCAAAGCATTTGTTCCAGAAAGTGTTAACCAAAATAGTGATTTCAATACTTCTTCTATAGTATTATTTTTACCTTCAATCTTTTCAAATACAACAAATTGACAAATCACCCAAACCGCTCTATCAAAATATTCTATATCATATGCGATATGTCGCAATAAGTTTACAAATTCTATAGACTTTCTATTTACCTTGGGATCTAAAAAATTATCACTATTCTCTTTAGCTGCTCTTTCAATACATTCTAAAGCTTTTATAGGGGACACAGATGCAATATTTTTAAAGGCATCCATTCCAAGTTCATTAAAATCACATTTACTTTCACCAAGCCAGCCATCTTCTGCTAGCCACTCTTCAGCTATAGATATAGCAGCTTCTGAATCATGTAAAAAAGACAACCTATGAACAAATGATTTAATTAATCTATCAGCACCAGACTCTAAAAATTTATTTACAATATAATCAGTAGGCATTGATTCTAGAGCTTTTTTAGCTAAACGGTTTGATATTGCATGTGGTAAAACAGCTCGCCAATCACCCCTTGTTTGGATTAAGTCTCTTCTTTTTAATTCTTCAACATTACGATACAATTCTAATACATTTTTTCCGATCATTTCTGCTAAAAATGCCAACTCTGAACTATTATCTGTATCTTTACCATTAAATGAATATACAAGAGATAACACTTCAGCACTTTGTATTAGATTTTTATCTGAAGTATTTCTCTGTTGAAATAATCTTTTAAATAGTTCTTCATCATTCAGACCGGTTAGTGTTTCACTTCTTTTAATTGTGTTCGCAAGAGCTATAGCAATTCTGGCATTACCTCCTGAAAAGTTCGCAATACTTCGAGCATCTATCTGATTAATATAATCAAATCTATTTTGTATAATATTCTCTATAACCTCAAGGCTATTTGGTTCTAGTTTAAAAACATCTGTTTCCTCTGGAAGATCTTCTCTAACATCATATTCAACAGTTAACAAACTAACTTTACTTTTATCTTTCCCCACACTGTTTACTAATTCTCTATGCAAATCAGGAGGGCAATTATCTACAATCATAATTGATCGGTCTTCCGCTTCAAGTAATTCTTCAATCATCACTATTGGAGAAGGATCTGGATTTCTAGACATATCTGTATAATATACTAATGAAGCTTCAGGAATATTTTCACCTATTCTTTCATCAAAAATTGCCTGAACAAACCTTGTTTTTCCAACACCTGATAGTCCAACCAAACGAATAGCACTTTTTTCTTTTAAAAGCTTTTTTCGTAACTCATTTAGTCCATCTAAAAGAGGTCTTTTTTCATTTTTTTCATTATATATAACTGTCTTATCGCTAATAATATACTCTTCTTCTAAACCACCTGATGCATAAGCCCAATTTTCATAAGGTGACCATCCTCTTTTTGGTGGTTTTGCCATTAAATTCAGTTCTTTACTTCTAAGCCAAAAAATAATAGGAATTACACATAAAAGTATAAATATAATATAAATATTTCCTGATGGACTAAAGAAACTAGCTACATGCCATAGAATATTAATAAATCCTTCTGAAGTATCTATTTGTTCTTGTATTTTTAATGCCAACTCTTCTGCATATTTTAATGTTGATAGCTGAGAAATCAATATAAAAATCAAAGTAGAAGAAACAGAATAAAAACTTTTACTTCTAAAAAGTATTTTTTCTAGAATAAATTTTCCAATAGTAGTCTCTTTAATCCATTTAAAAGTATTGTCAATAATTAAGTATTTCTCTTTCAATTTTTCAAGATTAAAGTTAATCAAAGAGTATCCCTTTTCTCAAACTCAGCCCATGCTATCTCATAGTCTTTTTCTCTATCACATTTAGCAAATGGGGCTTTGTAGATTATCGTTCGCTCAATTGGGCCGTTTGGCATGGTGTCGTCTTGGATGGTTCTGTGGATTTCTCCTGTTTGTAGATCTTTTATATCTTCCCATCCTAATGGTTTTTCTTCTGTTGTTTCTCCATCTATTACTATCTTGTAATGCGTTGCTTTCTTGTCTGCTTTTCTTGGTAAGCCTACTCCTGTTAAGCCTTTACTTACTGTGAATACTATTCGTCCATTCATATCGTAAAAGGTTTCATTTTCATTTTGTTTTAGGACTGGGAACTGGATGCGGTAGATGGTTTTTAGTTCTTCTAGTGTTAGTTTTAACTCCTGAGCTACAAGTACATCTATCTCTACTAATGCTTGTCTTCTTTCATAGTCTGTTCTCAGTGCTACGGCTCTTTTCCATGTTGGGGTAAGGTTTGTAAAAAAGTTATGGTTTAGTCTTGGGTCATCTTTTTTTGTCCAACTGCCTGATGTAAACTCTTTTTTATATTGTTCTTCGTAAAGTTCTTTATAGTGAATGGTGAGACAAGTTAGTGATAAAGTTCTACAAATCATTTTATTATGTATATTAATCAATGGGAAAGTTTCCCATGTATAGTGAAGATTTGATCTTCCAGTTGATTTTATAAAGAAATCTGCAATTATTGAATATGACAATATTGCTTGCTGTAGAAGATTATAATTATTCTTAAATGCTATACTTCTAACAGCATTTGTGTGTGTTATTCCAACTGGTATTATTGAACTTATTAATGTTCTTTCACCTGTTTGTGCTAACATACCTCTATATACTAGCCTAAAAAACTCATTTACTCTTTTCTTACTATTAAAACTTGCAAATGGTATTTTTGTATTAAAATCACTTTCATTAGGGATGTAATTAGTTCTAGACATAAAATCATTATCAATTTTTGTTAAATCTAATACATCATAATGACTATTAAGAGTACATATTTCTCTTGGTGTTTTATATATTGCATTTCCAACATAAAAATGTGGTCCTGATATAATTAAATCTTTTTTTAAGTTAACAAAAGTGGTGTTTCTTGTTATGGTCCCATTAGTTTGATCTGTAGTTTCATTCCACATATCTGAAGAAAAATAACTATCCAAAATATCATTCAAGCGTCTTGGATATAATGCAAATTTTTCAAGTACATTTAAAAGATTTACTGCATGTATAGATGGAAGTCTTGCCTTAATGTATGCAGTTCCTACATCATCATAAAGTTTTGAAAAAAGTTCAAGTTGTGATTTTTTTATAGATACAATTCTATTGCTATGCCCTTTAATATTCCAGTTATTATTCTCATCTTTTATTCCTCCAACAACTTCTATTCCTGAGTATTCAAAACATGTGTCTATAGTTAATGGAATATATAAATTTGCAATAGTTTTAAAACCTATATTTTTATTTGAATTATTAAATATATTGGTACTGAATTTAACAAGATGATGAACTTCTGCGAATAAAGTAAGTTCATTAATATATTGAAAATGATATTTTAATCGTTTATAAATTTCACTCCTTAGCTTTCCACCTTTTGGATCGTCATATACACCTTCTGGATGTAAGAATCCACTTATTCCATTATGATTTGCTATCTTCCATGCCGTAGGTAAAAAACATTTATAAAGATTTGATTTTCCATCTAATAATGGATAGTTTGATTTAGTACCCAAAAAATTTTGTGTCGCTAGTGAACTTTCATATTCACCTATATATTCAGATAAAAGATTTGGATAGTTTTCAAAAGTTTCTTTTCTCAGTTGAGTTAATTTACTCGCAGTAACTTTTCGTATATCGAAGATAGGGTTGACTTCACCCATAATGCCACTCTCATTCCATTCAACTTTTAACCACGGAGGATTCCCAAGAATCAAATCAAATCCACCTTTTTTAGCAAATACATCAGCAAACTCCAACTCCCAATGTAAAAACTTCTGCTTTGCACTTACCTCTTGTACTACTTGAAGTCGTTGGTTTTTTTCTATCTGCTCTGCTACATCTATAAAGCCTAGTTCTGTTAGTTGAGTAGCTCTTATCTCATCATCTATGG
>JAMOSL010000081.1 GCA_027063105.1 Campylobacteraceae bacterium | reverse complement strand
GATGTACATCTTCTCTAATCCCTAAATAATGTTCCCAATTTGAAGTATCTGTAAAAGTGTATACAAATATGTCTAAACTACTATCTCCAAAATTATTAAAATTAACTAAAAGTGTCTCCTCTTGAGATATTCTAGAATGAGATTGAAGCATCTCTCTAATTTGAGATATTATATTTTCTAAATTAAAACTTGTTGTACTATATACTAATCCAATATTCAACTTAATTCGTCTAACACCTCGTCTTGAAAAGTTTTCTATTGGACTACTTGCAACTAAAGAGTTTGGTATTGTAAATAAAGATTTTTGAAATGAACGAATTTTAGTTGTACGCATATCAATCGATTCAACGACACCTTCTATACCAGCTACTTTTACCCACTCTCCATTTTTAATAGATTTATCTAAAAGTACAGTAATAGATGATGCAAGATTTGATGCACTATCTTTAGCAGCTAATGCAAATACCAATCCACCTATACCTAAAGATGCACTAATACCGATAACATTTACTCCCCAATTCTGTAAAATTAAAATCGTTCCAATTATTATAATAACTATTTTTACTACTTTTATAATAAAGGAAGTAAGTTCTTTAGAGTGTTGTTTATCTATTTTCCTATAATAAAAAATATAATCTTTAAAAGTATCTACTAATGATAAAATAGACCAAAAAATAGTATATATAATAAGTGTTTCTAATATAAGATGAATAAAACTATTATTGATAAATAGAAGCATAAAAAATATATGCATTCCAAGAACTATAAATGCAAATCTAATAGGCTCTTTAAGTCCAAATATAATTTTTTCGTCTAAAATAGTTTTTGTTCCAGAAGCAAAAAGTAACATAAATTTAATAACAAAACTAGTAAATAACTTTCTTAAAAATATAAAAAATATAAATATAAATATAGCACCCAATATATTTGCCATTGGTATACCAAAAATTAAATATGCCCAAAATTCGCCATATTCTCCCATATATAGATGGTTTAATCCCTCTTGAATAACAATAGGAAAATCCATATCTAAACTATTAATAAAGTCTGTCTGTCTGCTTTCATTTATATCGAAGATAATACTCTCGTTCTTAAACATTTTTAAAAAGGTAACCCCATTTTACCAGGATTTAATATATTATTTGGGTCAAATGCATTCTTGATATCTTTAAATAGGGTCATCTCATCTTCATTAAATGCGATATTCATAAATGGAGCTTTACTTGTTCCTATTCCATGTTCTCCACTTAAAGTTCCCCCCATGTCTACAACCATCTGAAAAATCTCTTCAATAGCTTTATGTCCATCTTCTAATTCTGTTAGATCTGAACCATCTACCATTACATTAACATGAATATTTCCATCTCCTGCATGTCCAAAACAAGGAACTTTAAATCCATATTTATCTCCAATTGCATAAATCTTTTTTAAAGCTTCAGGTAACATACTTCTTGGAACCGATATATCTTCATTTAGTTTCTTTGAACCAAAAATAGTTATAGATGGTGATGCATTTTTTCTCGCATACCAAAGTTTATCTCTCTCTTTGCCACTGTTTGCAACGATAAAATCAACTGCTCCATTCTCTCGAAAAGATTCTTCTAATATTTTAAGTTGAAATTCGACCTCATCAGATACATTTCCATCAACATCACCAATTAATAAAGCACCTGCATCTACTGGAAGTTCAACACCTAATTTATCTTTTAAAGCTTGGACAACTAAACTATCTAAAAATTCCATAGCAACTGGATTTGCTCCACTAGCCAAAGATTTAAAAACTGCATTCATGGCATTATCAACTGAGGGGAAAATACCCATATATGCTTTTGTGAATGTTGGTTTAGGAATTAATTTTAGAGTTATCTCTGTAATAACTGCCAAAGTACCCTCACTAGCTATTAAAATACCTGCTATATTATATCCTGCTACATCTTTTATAGTTTTTTTACCAGCACGGATAATATCTCCATTCGGTCTAACTGCACGGAGAGCCATAACAAAATCTTTTGTAATACCATATTTAGCAGCACGCATTCCACCTGCATTTTCACTGACATTACCACCAATAGAACAATACTCTTCACTAGCAGGATCTGGTGGATAAAATAATCCTACCTTCTCTACAGCTCTTTGTAAATCCATATTCACGACACCTGGTTGAACAACAGCTACCATATTCTCAAAATCTATTTCTAAGATTTTATTCATATATTTTTCCATACCAAGGATAATACCACCATTTAATGGTAATGCACCTCCCGTAAATCCACTTCCAGCACCTCTAGGAGTTATCAATATTAAATTCTCATTACAATATTTTAATATCTCACTTACATCTTTTTCATCTCTAGGAAAAACAACTGCATCAGGTTCATATCTGGTTCGTGTTGCATCATAACTATATGCTATCAAGTGAGCCCTATCACTATATACATTCTCATCTCCAACAATAGATTTAAATGCGTCTATATGTTTATAGTCTATCATCTAATATTTCCAACTGTATTATAATATGTACCTATAGCATCTCTACTAAACCAACCACTCTCTATTTTTCCTAAACGCATATAAAATGGAAATTGACCTTTAGCAGGAAGTCCAGATAAATTTGTAGATGAAACATATCTTGCACTAATTGGGTCATACAGAACTCCTTTACCTCTCTGAACTATATATATAAGTCCTACCTGATACTCACTTGAAAACTTTAACAAATTAAATTTAGTAGGAATTTGATTACCTATCTTTGATAAAAACATAGCATATAAATCAGGATGTATCCAATTCTTTTTTGCCGATGAGGTAATTCTGTTATAAGTATCAAAATCTGGAGCTAAAAGCAGAATATTATTATATAGATAACCACCTATAATTTTATCTTTCACTCTAACTTTAGGTTTAACAGCAGGAAGCTCTTGATGTAAGATAGGTTCAAATCCAACAGTAGTAGCACTATTCCTACCTTGATATGTAATATAGTTACTAATTGCTTGTAGTTCGCTACCAAAATTATGTATTACTATTCCACTCATGCCTTTATGGGAAAACGGTTTAGTAAGTGTTATTTTATTCCCATTAAAACTTTTAACCTCACTTGTCTGGCTTGATGGATAAAAATCTGCTGTTAGTGAAGTAGCAATAAAAGAAGAGAGAAGAGAGATAAAGAGTATATTACGCATTGTAATCCTTTTTGTAATTATAAAGTTATTAAAAGGATTATACTTATACAAGATTAAAAGCCTATAAATCCATAGATATTATCAAAATTTTAGCAAATAAAAGATATAATTTCGCGTCTTAACCGAAGTGATAAGTAGGGATACGCAAGCCGAACGGACTTAAAGGTGGATAGTCTAAATTGGAGACTTTAAACCCAAACAATTTAAAGGATTTAAATGAAAAAGTTTTTCTTATTATTTTTAGCACTTAGTGCTGTTGCTTTCGCTGGTGAAGATGGCGAATCTATGATCAAAGCATACTCAGTAGTTGCTGCTGGTGTTGGTCTTGGTCTTGCTGCTCTTGGTGGAGCTATAGGTATGGGTCATACTGCTGCTGCTACAATCGCTGGTACAGCTAGAAACCCAGGTCTTGGTGGTAAACTAATGACTACTATGTTTATTGCTCTTGCTATGATTGAAGCACAAGTTATCTATACATTGGTAATTGCTCTAATTGCTCTTTATGCTAACCCATTTATTGGTTAATATTAAGATTTAAGCTTGTGATGGTAGAATTTTACCATCACAGTTAAAAAATATGCGTCAGTGGTGGAACGGTAGACACGCTACCTTGAGGGGGTAGTGCCTTACGGGTGTGGAGGTTCAAATCCTCTCTGACGCACCAAACTAAATATAATATTTGAATAACATTTCAAACTTTCTCAATTCAATTATCATCTCTTTATAATTAATTTATACTATTTACTTTTAAAACTATCTAATTCAAACACCTTTTTTTGTATTATTGAAACTTTTATGTTATACTTTAAAAATATTATTATAAAAGGAAGAATAATGACAAAAGCAGAATTCATAGAATTAATGCAAGAGGTTGGAGAATATGAAGAAAAGACGGACGCTGAAAAAGCTATCAAGGCATTTACAGGAGCAATAACAAAAGCTTTAGTAGATAAAAAAAGCATCTCTTTGATTGGATTTGGAACATTTTCAACTGTTGAAGTTGCAGAGAAAAGTGGTAAAGTTCCAGGTAAAAATACTACTTATACTAAACCTGCACATACTGCACCAAAATTTAAAATTGGTAAAACACTTAAAGATGTTGTTGCAAACGCATAAAAAATAAAAAAGCAATCTATTACAATGATTGCTTTAAATAACTCCTTCCATAAATTAACATAAGATAAAATTACTTCAGATATAATCCGTATAAAAAGGCAAAAAATGAATTATCCAAAATTACCAGAAGATTGTAAATCAATGTTATGCAAACATTTAACACCAGAGAGTTTTGAAGAACTTAAAAATAAAAAAACAGCTAATGGGTTTACTCTTGAACAAGCTATTAATTCAGGTGTTGTAAATATAGATAGTGGAATTGGTGTATATGCTGGAGATAAAGAGTCTTATACTCTATTTGATAAACTGTTTGACCCAATTATTAAAGATTATCATGGCTTTGGTAAAGAAGATAAACATACAAGTAATTTGAATCCTGATGATCTTAATGCACCAAATCCTGATCCAGACGGAGAATTTATAGTATCAACTCGTATTAGAGTAGGTAGAAATATGGATAATATGCCTCTAGGACCAGCTATATCAAAAGAGCAAAGAGATAAAGTAGAAGCTAGTGTAGTTGAAGGATTATCTACATTAGATGGTGAGCTTAAAGGAGATTATTTTCCACTTTTAGGTATGAGTAAAGAGATTCAAGATGATTTAATAAAAGACCATTTTCTATTCAAAGAAGGTGATAGATTTTTAGATGCTGTAGGATTAAACAAGAATTGGCCAGAAGGTAGGGGAATATATCATAATAGTGATAAAACATTTTTGGTGTGGGTAAATGAAGAAGACCAATTAAGAATTATATCTATGCAACAAGGTGGTGATATAAAAGAAGTATTCAGCAGATTAGTGAGTGCTATTAAAAGTATTGAGACTAAAGTTCCTTTCTCATATAGTGAACATTTAGGATATATTACATCATGTCCTACAAATCTAGGTACTGCTATGAGAGCAAGTGTACATATAGCACTACCAAAATTGGCAGAAGATATGGAAGCATTTAAAACTATTACAGATAAATACTATCTTCAAATTCGTGGGATACATGGTGAACACTCTGAAAGCGAAGGTGGAGTATATGATATTAGTAATCTTCGTAGACTTGGTATTACTGAAGTAGAAGCTGTTCAAGATATGTATGATGGTGTAGTAGCACTTATAAAAGCAGAAAAAGAGTTAAGCTAAGAAATAATTTTTTTATTTTAAGTTACTCTTAGTTATACTTTATTTAAAATTTAAAAGGCTAAAGTATGAGAAATGAAGAAGTTATCGGTTTAGGTGTAGCAGGGAATTTTGCTCATCATTTAGAACAAGCAGGAGAATTGGAAGATTTTAAAAATGTAAAAACAGCTGAACCAAATGCACCAAAAGGAATATTTCCATTTTATCTTCCAAACTCTGATACATTTTTAGGAACTTACCCAATTTGTGATGAAATATTAGAATTACCTAAATATGAAGCTAATGCACAAGTCGAACCAGAGATAGCAATTTTTTTCGATATAGTTTATGATGATAATATGAAAGTAAAAGATTTAAAAGCTATTAAATTTACAGTTTTTAATGATTGTACGATAAGAAAAGAGGGTGCTAAAAAGATATCTGAGAAGAAAAGTTGGGGAGAGACATCTAAAGGTATTGGTAAAACATGGATTATGATTGATAAGTTTGAAGATGGTGGAATTATGGATAATTATCGTTTATGTTCATTCTTAAAAAGAGATGGAATAATTCACCCTTATGGTGTAGATGCTCCATTGACTGGATATAGTTATTTTTATACTAAATTGCAAAATTGGCTTATAGAAAAAATGAATAATCAAAAAGACTTTGGACCATTAGAAGATATTGCAATACATTTAAAAGAAAATCACTATCCAAAACAAGCATTAATAAGTATTGGAGCAACTGCTTATACAGAATTTGGAGAAACTCATTATTTAAAGAAAGGTGATGAGGTCTTTGTAATAAGTTATCATAAAGATAAATCAGATAATCAGATAACATATCAAGATGATAAAATAATTTTACATCAAGAGGTAATTTAATATGAAAAATTTCAATTTAATATTAATAACCATAAGTATTCTTTTCTTTACGGCATGTAATCAAGACCAATCTTCAAATAATATTAAAATGGTAAGAGATACATATCATCAAATACCAACTGGATATACAAATCAAGAGACAACTGCACCAAAACTAAAAGCTCCAAGAGGTGAAGAGAGAGAAAATCAAATATTAATTGCAAAAATAAAATCCCAAGAGAAGTTAGATTTAGCAAAGATAGAAGCAGAGACAGCACAAAAGGTAAAAACTATAGAAGTTGAAGCTCTCAAAACAAAAGCTCTAGTAGATAAAGAGATAGCAACAAATCAACATAAAATAGAAAAAGAGATAGCCTCCTCTAATCAACAAATAGTACTTCAAACTCAAGAGAAAGATTTATATCTATATAAAATTATTACAATGGTTATAGGATTTATAGTATTAATGGGTATTTTGGTCTTATATCTTATTAATCGTGAAAATAGGATAGTTAAAGTTAAATTAGAGGAAGATAGGTTAAAACATGAAGAGTTTATACATACAAATAACCAATATCATGAAAAAAGTAGTAAAATATTAGATATTATAGCCGATAAAAATTCTGATGACAACATAAAGCAAGAACTCGTAAAAATTTTAGGCTACCAAGAACAAAATAATAATCAAACACTTTTAACTCAATCTCCAAAGAAAGAAGATCAAATAAAAGATGCTGATATAATCGAAGAGAGATAATTATCCACAAAGTTATCTAATCCATTATCTACACTCCACCATTTTTTAACTACCAAGTCATAATATGGTTTAGTGACCTCATCAAAGCTATCTATATCTTGATATAAATTAACACACCAATCGTAATCTAAGCTTCTACTTTTTAAAGCCTCTATGGATAATAGAGTATCATTTATACATCCTAAACGACTAGGTGTAACTAAAAGAGTATACGCACCTATATCTTCTGCCAAATCTATCATATTATAATTATCATTTATAGGAACAAATAAACCCCCTGCTCCTTCTACTAATAAAATATCACATAAATTAGATAATTCATCTATTTTTTCTAATATTTTTTCTATTTTAATGATTCTTTCTATATCAGCACAAAATGGAGCTGATGGCAAAGAGAATGTATAAGCTGTTATGTCAAAAGGACTTAAAAGTTCAAAATTTTTATTTGTTTTTTTACATTCATTAATAAGCATTGTTGCATCAACAGGATAATCTATCACTCCTGTTTCTATAGGCTTACAAACTCCAACCTTTAGACCTCTTTTAGAAAAAGATTTTATAAGTTTTAAAGTTGTATAGGTTTTTCCTACATCTGTATTTGTAGCTGATATAAAAATCTTTCTCATATTCTAATCCAAGACTATATATCGACGCATTTTTTTTATCTCTTTAAAGTCAATAACGCCATCAATAGATACTTTGCTGTCATCTCTAATTTGTTCTCCAAAAGGTGATATAATTGCTGATGAACTTGCCATATCTTTGTCTGAACTATTTGATACGACTATAAAGGCTTGATTCATCACAGCTAAAGAGTTTGATAATATCTCTAAATGGGACTTTCTTGGTAATCCCCATCTAGCAGGAATAAGAATAACATCAACACCTTCTATCTGTTTCCATAAATCTTTAAATCTAAGTTCAAAACATATTAATATTGCATAAGATACTCCATCTATTTCAAATGGTTTGATATTTTCTGTATCACCTGCTTTTAAAAATAGATGTTCATCACCCAATTTAAATAATTTTGCTTTGTTTTGTCGATATATAACTTTATGCTTATGAATTACAACTGCTTGATTTATAAATCCTGTTTTTGTCTCTAATATTACAGTAATTACCAGAATTTGATTGTCAACTAATTTTTTTAAGATTTTTATAGCTTTTGCAGAAAATTTTGAAGCTATTGATATATTGTCATAATCATATCCTGTCAAAAATACTTCTGGAGTAACTATTAATTTTTTATCTTTATTTATTTCTAATAATTCTAAAAGTCTATCAAGATTCTTTTTGTATTTCTTTTTTGTTGGAAGCTGTAGTGATACAACTTCTATGTTTTCTCTAAAAATCATCCATATCCAAGCTTCCCTTTGAATAATTTGCTACATTACCTTCAAAGAAATTAGTCTTTTGTTCGTTAAAACTACTAAAATTATCTACCCATTTGATAGGATGAGATACATTGTAAAGTTTTTTTAATCCTACAGCATGTAGTCTTTCATCTGCCAAATATTGTATATATTGTTCTATAATATCATCTGTAAGACCTAGTATCTGACCTTGAGTTATATATTGACCCCATTTAACCTCTAAATCAACAGCATCTCTAAACATTTGATAAATCTCTTCTATAAATTCAGTAGTAAATATCTCAGGTCTCTCTCTCTTTGTAACATTTATCATATTTTGAAAAATCAATAGATGGGTAACTTCATCCCTTTGTATAAATCTAATCATCTGTGCAGTACCTAACATCTTATCACTTCTAGCTAATGTATAAAGATATGTAAATCCACTATAAAAATATATACCCTCTAAAATTTGATTTGCAAACATAGCTTTAACAATATTCTCATCACTTGGATTTTCAGATAAATTATCATAAACTTTAGCAATCGCATCATTCTTTGATTTTAATTTCATATCGCGTCTCCAAAGTTCGTAAATTTCATCCGAATTTGTAGAGATACTATCAACCATAACAGCATAACTTTGAGAATTACCAGAAACAGAAACTTTATCTTTATGTCTTACAATAATAAATGATGATGGAACAGTTACAGAATATATTTTTCCATCATAGTAATCTTTCGATTTTTTAATACTACGACCTGAAACATAATCTGTATCTACAAAATTTATAGTCCAATAATCTCTGCTTTTGTCTCCTAAATCTTCACCTTTCAATCCACAGACTGATACTACTGACATAACTTTATTGATGGCTTTTTTATTAGTATTTGAATATCTTAACAGTCCACTACTTCTTGAACCATCCCAATAGGTAAGTTCATTAATAAAATCAAGACCCCAACTGATAGAAATTTCATCCAATTTTAACCAATTGAACTCTTTATCCATACTAGCATTAGTCCATATATAAATATTTTTATATCCATTCGACATATCTTTTTCAGAATATTTTAAATTACCATCTTCAATAATTTTGAGTAATCTTTTTATTTTTCGATCTTTCTTTAGATAGAACTTATACATTACTCCATTTTTAGTAACATTACCGTTATTACTGATTGTTCCATCTGCTTGATATGCAACTCTTAATCTATCCAATGGAGAAAAATTAACCTCTTTTATAGAATTTAAATAACCACTTACTGGAGCTTTATGATTATGAAGAGATATAGTTTCAGCAAGTTCAACTTCAAAACGATTACCCATTCTTGTATTATGTCTAACCATTCGATGATTTGGGGTTACAGATAAATTATATCTTTGACCTTTAAAATTATATATATCACCTTGGTAATCTCCAACAATTATTTCAGTTGGTTTTGTAAAATTTATCTCACCATTCTCGTGATAATTAGCAATTAACGATTCATCTGTAATATCTCTAAAATCTATAAAACCATCATTTGTTAAAACTTCAGTACCCTCAACATAACAATGAAGAGCCTCCTCGAAGGCTTGTCTAACTAGAATTATATTAATCTCTGGTGATGTTATAAATGGATTTAAATTATCGATAATATTATTTGTTTGGAGAGAATCCATAAAGATTAATTGAGCTAAAACCTTATCATAAGCCGACTTTTCATTATCTGTTAAGTGTTTATAATCATTAATATCTCTAGTCATATCAACTTCTTTTGGAAACCAAGTGTTATTTAACATAATCTCCCAAAGGTTATAAGCCCATTGATACTTAATATCATTCAATTCAAAAATACCTGTTGGATTACCACCAAATATTTTTCTATCTTTTGTCTTCTCTGTAGAATCAGGGTTATATATTTTTTTTCTAATCAAATTATTCTCCTCTATAAATCTATATTTATTATAACCAAAGTAAGTAAATTTCATAATTAAGAGTAAAATAGTCTTAATTTAATTTTTTTTATAGCTTGTTTTGATACAATCAGTAAAAATTCATATATAACTAAGGAAAGAAATGGAAAATTTACACTTTATTAAAGATGAGATGTTAATACATATTCCTATATGTACACACGCTAACCCACAAAGTATACTTATTATAGGTGGTTGTGATAAGATTATAGAAGAGGTAAATAAACATAATATAATCAAAGATATTCTACAAATAAAAGAAGCTGATGCTCAAGAAGCTGTAAAAGATTTAGATGAAGATAGATTTGATATTATTGTTATTGCTACTGATGCATTTATAACTGATAGATTATTTTGGGGATTTTTAAATAAAACATTGACTCCTAAAGGGGTAGTATCTACAGTATCAAGCAGAATACTAACTCAAGAAGATGAAGTAGTAAAAGAGCTAGAAACAATTGGTGAAATATTTAAAATTGTAATGCCATATAGATATGAAGCATCTGCTCATGGAACAGGTTTATCTTGTAGAAATGCTATTTTAGCAAGTCATTCTTACCATCCAACTGCTGATATTAATCTTCAAAGAGCTGATTTAACTGATGGATTTAACTATTATAATTCTGATATTGCAATTGGAGCTTTTCACCTTCCAACAGTTACAAGAAAAAGATTTTTGGGACTTATTAAACTATAATGGATTTTGAATATGCAGTTGCCCTAACAGGAGGGATTGCCTCTGGTAAAAGTACAGCTACTATAATGTTGTCCCTTTTTGGGTTTCGGTTTATTGATGCAGATAAAATTGCTCATCAAATTATAGAGACGCAACATCAAAAGATAATAAATATTTTTGGAGAGACTTCTATAGTAGATGGTAAGGTTGATAGAAAAGCTTTAGGTAAAATAATCTTCTCAAATAAAGAAAAAAAGAAAGAATTAGAAGAGCTTATGCATCCTTTAATCTATAAAGAAATTCTAGCACAATCTAAACGACAAGATAAACATCAAAAACCATATTTAATTGATATTCCTCTATTCTTTGAAAAAGGTAATTACCCAATTGCAGAATCTGTTGTTGTATATACTCCAAAATCAAAACAGATACAAAGATTAATGGATAGAGACAATATAACTAAAGAAGAAGCTATACAAAAAATAGAGTCTCAAATGCCAATAGAAGAAAAAAGAAATAATGCTACTTATGTAATAGATAATAGTGGAAATCTAAAACTACTTGAACAAGAATGCGAAAAAGTAAAAAAGAGTATTTTATCTAATTCACTGTATTAATAAAAGCAACGAACTATTTTAATTAGGAGCGAATAATGACTGTTACAAAATATAGTGCAAATGGGAATGACTTTGTTATATTTCATACTCAAGAAGCAAAAGATAGAAGTGAATTGGCTAGAAAACTATGCCATCGTCAAAATGGTGTTGGAGCTGATGGACTTGTTGTTTTATTACCTCATAAAGAGTATGACTTTGAGTGGGAGTTTTACAACTCTGATGGAAGCTTAGCAAATATGTGTGGAAATGCGAGTAGAGCAGTAGCTCATTATGCTCATGAAAAAGGAATATCAAAAGATAATGTGTCTACCTTTTTAACAGGTGCTGGAGTTATTAAAGCATCTATAAATGGTTTGTATATAGTTAGTGATATGACTTCTCCAATTATTGAGAATAAGAATATAAGAGAATTTGATAATGATTGGTGGCTTATAGATAGTGGTGTACCTCATTTGGTTAGTGTTAGAAATTCGATAGATAAATTTGACATTATGCAGATGAAAGAGTTAAGACATAAATATAATGCAAATATAAATATTTATACTATTAAAGATAATAAACTATTCGTACGGACTTATGAAAAAGGTGTAGAGGATGAAACTCTAGCTTGTGGTACTGGTATGGTTGCTTGTTATATAAAGGCACATAAAGAAGGTTTAATTCAGGATATGACAGCAGTATTTCCAAAAAGTCAAGATGAATTATATGTTAGTTATGAAGATGGTATATATCGTTTTGGAGGACAAGTTACTAAAACATTTATTGCAGAAACTCTAATATAAGCATTATTTAAGGACTGAAAGACTATTATTGAAGTCCTTAAATATAGGTGTGATCGCGTAGCTCAGTTGGTAGAGCACTACCTTGACATGGTAGGGGTCGTTGGTTCGAGTCCAATCG
>JAMOSL010000080.1 GCA_027063105.1 Campylobacteraceae bacterium | reverse complement strand
ATACTTCACAGATACAGACCTCATCTAGGTGTTGACTTTGGTGCAAAAAGAGGGACTCCACTTCTAGCTGTATCTGATGGTAAAATTATATATGCTAGTTGGATGGGTGGATATGGTAAAGTTGTAAAAATTAAACATTCCAATGGATTTGTGTCTCTATATGCACATCAAAGCCGTATTAGAGTTAAACGAGGACAAAGAGTTAGAAGAGGACAGATTATTGGATATGTAGGAAGCACTGGGCGAAGTACTGGACCTCATCTACACTTTGGGCTATACAAAAATAATAGAGCTATTAATCCTCTTAATAAAATTAATAGAAGAACTGTAACTAGAAGTAAGATAATTACAAAGATTGTAGATATTGTTAAAACAAAAAAAATAGAGATAGCTGGTGCAAGAAACAACAAAAAGAGACTATTAGAGATAATTAAATCTCCTCCAAAAACATTTGATTGGGATAATATAAAAAACAATTTTGTATATATCCAAGACAAACCTAAAGGGTAAATTATGGGACAAGATGATATTCATTTAGAAGAATCAAAACTATTATTAGATGAACTTATATTAAAACCTGAAGGATTTGAAGAATATCATGAAAATGAGATAGCTAAAATCCTGAAAGAGATATATGCTCAAGATGGAGCTGAAGCCTTTTTAGAGTATATGAATACAATTCCTGAAGAGCATTTAGGTGAGGTTCTTTTAGAGCTTCCAGAGAATATAAAAGATGAAGCAATTCATAAATTATCTGTTGACCAACTGGTTGAGATAGTAGATGAACTAGATTCTGACGATGCTGCTGACTTAATGCAGGATATAGAAGATATTGATGAGGCTAAAGAGTTAGAGATATTATCAAATCTTGATGATATAGATATGGAGCATATTAAAAGGTTAAAAAAATATGAAGATGATGAGGCTGGTGCTTGGATGCAAACAGAATTATTCTCTTCAGAGCTTGATGAAAGAATTACGGTATCCATTGATAGATTAAAATATTTGAGAGATGAGGAGAATTTAGATAATATTCATCAGGTTTTTATTATTGATAAATTTGGTATTCTTATAGGGGTTATTCAATTAGATGATTTAATCACTTTTGACTTTCAGAAAACATATAGAGAATATTTTGATAAAACTCATAAAATGATACAAACAGTAAAAGCTGGTGATAGTATTGATGAGGTTATTAAAATATTTGAAGATTATGACTTAGTTGTTCTTCCTGTTATAAATTATCAAGGAAAACTTGTAGGTAGAATTACATCAGATGATGTTTATGATATTATTGAAGAGAGAGCAACTGACCAAATATACAAAATGGCAGGAGTAGATGATGAAACTGAAGAAGACAAAGATATTATATCTATTACAAAAAAAAGAGGTGCTTGGTTAGCTTTAAACTTAGTAACAGCAATTTTGGCATCTTTTGTAATAGCAATATTCGATGATACTCTTAGAGAATTTGTAGCATTAGCTATATTAATGCCAATAGTTGCGTCAATGGGTGGAAATGCAGGAACACAATCACTTACAATTATGGTTAGGCAAATAGCTTTAGGAGATATGGGATTGAGTGATGCTAAAAATTCAATTCGTCAAGAGATTATAGTATCTTTATTAAATGGATTATTTTTTGCAGTTTTAATGGGAATAATTGCCTTTTTATGGTTTGATAATGGTAAATTGGGATTTGTTATTGGAATGGCTATGGTTATAAATTTATTTGTAGCAGGACTCTTCGGAGCATCTATACCACTATTCTTAAAAAAAGTTGGAGCAGACCCTGCTATTGCAAGTTCTGTACTTTTAACAACCGTAACTGATGTCGTTGGATTCTTTGCATTTTTAGGATTAGCATCTATTATATTAAGTTAAGAATTGTAGGTATAGAAATTTATAAAAATTTTCAATTTTACTCTAATTTATTAGATTAGTACTTTATT
>JAMOSL010000079.1 GCA_027063105.1 Campylobacteraceae bacterium | reverse complement strand
CTAATAACTCTTTTACTTTAGGTCTATTTTCATCTATCCAGCTACTCCACTCTTTATAAGAGCCATCTCTAAAGTTATCCCACTCTTTTTCATTATATAATTTTGTATGTGGTGCAAATCTTTGTAAAATATCCTCATAATTTTTAGTTCCATCATACACAACAGCCATTTTATTAATGCCTCTTTTATCTAACTCATCATATATATAATTTACTGTATCTGTGTAAGCAGTAAAAATAATTACTTTTTTATTTTTAGAATTTTTCTTATTATTCAGAATTTCTATAAGCTTTTCTAGTTTGGTATCTTTTGAAGTGAAGTTATTTTCTATTTTTATTGATTGTTCAAAGTGTCGAAGATTTAATAAAAGTTTTTTCAGAGCAGTTAAATCTTCATCTAAATCAGATATAAAATTATCTAACTCTCCACAAGCATCTATTTCAGATAATTTAATCTCTCTTTTCCCGATAGTTAACTCATCAAATACCTCATCACTTTGTTCTATATATTTATCTTGTTTAAGAGTTATATCTTGCCTATTATCTTTATATTTAACTGCTATATCGTAGATACTTTGATGATACTCATTAACTCTAATTATAGTATCATAAAATGATTTCCAAGATGATTCAAATCGTTTAGCAAGTAGAATATATATCATTTTAACTAAAGCTCTATCTCTTAGTTTTTCATTATGAGTCACATTACCTCTCTCCTCTTCAATGTAATAGGCAGGTTTATAAGCTGTTAATTTGGGAGGTAAACTATCAAACATATCTTTAAATGAACTAAAACTACCTATATCCTTTGGAGTAATAAATATATTTAATGGTTTTAGTTTTGTTGGAAACTTTAAATTTTCTATCATATTTTTTGTTCTAGCCACAGTAATAGAATCTGTAAGCCTTATAAATTCAGGTGGTAGTCTTTCTATAAATTTAGAGATTTTTTTATTATCAGATATAGACCATCTGTTAAACTCTCTTTGTGCTACTCTAAATGTACCATTTAAGCTTTTAATATCTAAGCTATCTAAAAATCCATCATCACTATCTTTGACTAATAATTTAAATTGGTTTTTTATGTCATTTAGTGAATTATTAATAGGAGTAGCAGAGAGTAAAAGAACTTTTAGATTTTGATTTGGTTTAAGTAGAGTCTCTACTAGGAACTTATATCTATTGGATCTAGCATTTCGTAGATTATGACTCTCATCTATAACTATTAGTTTTGGCTTGTCGCTTTGTAAATACTCTAAATCTATATCATCTTTCTCAAGCCTATTTTCAAATAAATCTGTATGATACCTAACTATATAATCAAAATTATCATCTTTAAACTTTGAATTTTTTCTTTTTAGATATTGTTTCCAGTTATATTCAAGTTTTTTAGGACAAAGCAAAATAGTCTCTCGCCCTTGAAATTGATAATATTTAATTACTGCTAATGCACTCCAAGTCTTACCAAGTCCAACAGCGTCAGCCAAGATAGCACCATTATAATGCTCTAGCATTTTTATAAGACTTCTTACCCCTGATTGTTGAAAATCATATAAACTATTATAAATAGTAGAATTTTCAAGTTTTCCCATCTCTCTATTAAATATTGGGTCATCTTGCTCTTTTAAAAGCTCCTCACCAAATAGCTCAAATAAGACTTTATAATATAACTCTTTAGGAGAATATTCTATAAATATTCTTTCTATCTGTTCTATTAAATATTTTTTAAAATCTACATGTTTCTCTTTTCCAGTATCATCTATTATCGTTTTTTTATAATGTGCTTGGGGTTTATTCCAGAGGTCATCAAACCACTCTAGTATATGTTGAAACTCATAATTATTCCCAGTTTCAGCAATATTAAGTTCTATATTATTAGTCTCTTTCAGACCTATACCAGCCTCTGTAAGATTAGAACTTCCCATTAAGAAACTTTTTTCATTATCTTTTTCAGTGTCAAAAACATAAGCTTTTGCATGACAAAAGTTAGGTTCAAGAGTTTTAACTTCTATTTTAGATTGTCTTAAAAATTTTACAGCTTCTATAGCTATACCTTTTAGCTTTAAAGAGGCTTCTATGCTTATATCTTCATTTAACAAATCTATTGTGTGGCTTTGTAACTCTTTTGTGCTAACTATATCACCCAAAATAAATCTATATTTTTTGATTTTCTCATTTGTCTTTTGGGATAAAAATCCTAATGCTCCAACAGTAAAATAACCTGTAACTATATCAAGAGTTCCATCATTAGCATAATCACTTAACCATTCATGTACTTTTTTATTTTTATTTTCATTATCTAGTAGCATATATCCACAACTCTCCAATATGTATCTTTTTTGTCATATATAAATCTATCATAACAAATATAACCAATGCCCAAAAAGATATACCTATATAAATTTCTAACATATTCATTAATTTAACTAAAGAGACTAGAATACTGATTAAAAATATAGCACTCATATTCCAAGGTAATATTTTTGCTAGTAAAATAAGTAAATCTACAACTATATCTCTATATATTCCTAGTTTTATAAATATAAATATAAATATATAGATAAAAAAAATAAGAAGAGGAAATATAAATATTAAATATGATACAAATAAAGCAACAATATAATAACCATTTAATATCAAACTATTAATCATAGATAAAATAGTAATCATCTGCTCCTGACCTAATATCTCTATTTTAATAATAGGAAAACTATTTGCTAATATAAAAAATATTAACCCTGTAATACTAAGGGCTAAACCTTTATTTATTAAATTATCATCTCTGTGATATAAAATACTATTACATTTTACACATAATGCACTATTATTATTTTTTATATTTATTTTTTTATGAAGAGTGAAACATTTATGACAAATAATAAACTTATCTAACTCTTTATCACTATTAATTTTAATTTCCATAACAGAGATAATAACATAAACTAGATTGAAATAAGCTATAGTATAATTTAGTTAAAAAAGGATTTTTATGAACATATTATCTATTGGAAAAGAAATAATATATAATAAATTAGAGATAGTAAATATAAAATATTTAACATCAGATATAGATATTAATTTATATGATTATATTATTATTAGTGGTGGTGATGGTATGATTAGAAGAGTTTTAAAAGAGTGCTATTATTTGAATAATATTCCTAAAATAATTTTAAATCCTATAGGTTCATTTAATGTTATTGCTAAACTTCATAGAGTTGATAATATATTTAAAATTCTAAATAAAATAGAGAATAATGAGAAAATAACAACCAGTAAACATAAGTTCTTTAGTTTAAATAGTGAAATCTTTTTATTCTCTGCTGGAAATATGGGAGATTTACAACATATTCTATTATCAGAAACTTTTAGATTTGGAATTATAAAAAATGGTATATTAAAATATCTATTATCTGCTTTTTTCCTTTTTCCTTCACATGTAATAATGACTCCGTTTATGTTAATGAGTTCTAAAAGATTCTTCATATTTACACCATTTAGCTTTATAAAAAGATTTGGGAGTTTTTATGGGAGAGTAGAGAATATAAATATAGATTTAGATAATAATTACAACTTGATAGAGTTAGATGGAGATATTGTAATGATTACCGATAGATATTTAAAAATAAAAGAAGCAGGAACTATAGATATTATAGTTTCATGAAAGGACAATCAAGACGATTGCCCATATTTTAAATTTTTTACTGCTTCTATAATATTATCTTGACGCATAAAATGTTCTCCAACTAAAAAAGCATCTGCTCCTGCTTTACTAAGCTCTTTAACTGTTTGATGGTCATTTATTCCACTCTCTGCTACAATTATTTTTCCATTGGGAATTAATGGGATTAATTTTTCACTAAGAGTCATATCCATTTTAAAGGTTTCTAAATTTCTATGATTTATACCTATAATATTAGCTCCTGCGAACATAGCTTTAACAAGGTCTGATTTATCATGAACCTCTACCAATACCTCTAATCCTAAATGTAGACTATACTCATAAAGTTCTTTTAACTCTTTTCTAGTTAACGCTTTTGCAATTAATAGAACAAAATCTGCTCCAAAAACTAAAGCCTCAACTAATTGATATTTGTCAACTATGAAATCTTTTCTCAGTAATGGAAGATGTGTATATCTTCTAATCATTCCTAAGTACTCTTTATCCCCTTGAAAATAATGAGGTTCTGTTAAAACAGATAATGCATCAGCACCACCATCTGTATATTGTTGAGCAATAAGAATTGGATCAAAATCTTCTCTAATAATTCCTTTGCTAGGACTAGCTTTTTTTACTTCTGCTATTATACGATAAGGATTATCTTCTGTTGCTCTTAAAAATCCTTGAACATCTTTTGGAACAAATGGATTAAATGCCAAGGAACGACCTAGCCACTCTAATGGATACTCTATTTTTCTCTTTTCTAGATCATCTTTTGTTTTTTTTATGATTTCATCTAAAATTTGTGCCATTGTTAATCCTAATTTTTTCTCATATTATATCATTTTTTAGAAGCTTTTTATTTTATATTTAGTATTATTCTAATAAAAGAATTTTAAAATGGCTAAAAAAAAGAGAAAAATATTTAAAAAGAGTCAACTTCTTTCACTTTTTCATAACGAAAATTATCAAAAGGTTATCTCTAAGATAAAACAGTTTGAAATAGATGGAATGAGTGATAAGGAGTTACACAAAATTCAATTAACCTCTTATAGTGAGTTGGCAAAAGAGAATTTTGAAGTAGGAGATATAAATAGAGCAATGAGAGATATAGAATCTCTTTTACTTATAGAAAATAATGATGAGTATAGAGTTATTAAATTAAAATATCTATGCTATATGGAGCATTTTAAAGATGCTATGATTTTTGCTCAAGATTTGATTATTTCAAAAAATCTTAAGATAAAAAAAGAGGCGATATTTTTATATTTACTTGCATCTATTTATAGTGGTAATTATGAGATAGATGAGAAAAATCTAAAACTACTTCCTGCTGCTAGGGCAAATTATATTTTAGGCTTTAGATCATTTTTACAAAATGATATAGGGAATGCTTTAATCTTTTTTGAAAAATGTAATCCTCGTGCTAAAGTAGAAAAAGAGAACCTTAATGTTATCAAATCTATTATAGTCAATCAAACATCTTCAAGTAATCAAATAATTAAACCACTTTATCATTTTTTAATTAGTGGAGATGATACTAATTTACAAAATACAAAAAATAGTAGAGTTATAATAAAAGAGGTTAAAGCACAATTTGCTAAAAATAGTAGCAACAATGAGATAGAAAATCTTATATCTTTAAAATCCTCTACCACAGCAGAAATTATCACTAAAGAGATAGAAGATAAAGAGGTGCAAACAAAACTTATCTATAATAATATTGTACTTCTTGTTGAAAAACAGAGGAATTATGGTAAAGCATTAGAGATGTTTATAAAACATAAACGAAGTTTAATTGAGCTTGTTGAATCAGGTATATTATTTATACAGATAAAATCACTAGAAGATGATAGTAAAAGTGACAAACTCGTAGTAAACTTTTTTAGTAGTTATCTTAAATTACATCACAAAAAGCTATCAGAATTTCAATTAGATTTTATATTTAGATTTTTGATGCACAGTTCATCTTCTGATAGTAGCATAAAACTTATAAAAAATTATGGTGGGGATAGTATCCTCTTTTTATTCAAAGATATGCCAAATATTACAGATGAAATAAAACCATCTCATCAAGAGAAATTCAATAAAATCATTAAAAAGTACTCCATAATTAGAGATAAGTCTTTTGATGGAATATTAGAGTTAATAGAGACTTTTGATGAGTATATCTCTAAGATTACTACAAAAGATAAAGAAAAATTTACCAAACAGTTAATAATAATATTAACACTTTTTCAAAATTGCCAGAAACCACACAAGAAATATCAACCCACAATTTTTAACATTTTTACTAGTATGGCTCGTTGTATTCAAAATTTTGATTTTGCAAAAAATAGAGATTTATATATTCAGTTATCAGAAACTATTAATAAATTTATAGAGATTTATAATATTGATAGAGTAGATTTATCATCTGATATAAAAACACTATTTACATCTATAGAGAAAAAAAAGAGTATTAAAAAAGAGGAAAAATCAGATGATGATGATATGTTTGATATGTTTAGAGATATGATGGATAGTTATGATGAATATGAAGAAGATGAAGATTTTGATGAGAATGATTTAGAAGATATTAAGCAAGATTTTATAGAAGCATTAAGAGATAATAAAAATCCATTTTCTAATAAATTAAAATTATTAGAAGAAAATTTTTATAATGATACACTTTTTGAATTTTTCTTAGAGATGGTAGCAAAAGCAGTAGAGTTTAATAGGTTAGATAACAACTTTATGTTTACACTTTTTGAGATGCTAGGCATCAATCCTGAAGAATCTTATTATAGAGAAGATTTAATTATAGCTATTAAAAAGTATGCTATAAAAGATATAAAAACAACTCTTACTTTTTTTAATACTTGTATCACTATGGTATCTAAAAAAAATAGGGAGACGGTTTGGTATTTAAAGTGGCTAGAGACTTATCTATATTTGGTTGATGATTATAAGCAACCTAAAGATAAAACTTTTGAAAGTGTTTTAGGGCATCTACTTAGAGTACAACAAAAAAAGAAATTTAAATCATTTAATGCTAGATTTGAAAAAATTATAAATAGATTTAAAGATAAAGGATTATTTTGATTAAGAAAAGCCCATATCAAATCTTAGGCTTAGAGGGAGACTTTGAGTTTAAAGATATTAAAAAAGCATATAGAAAAGCGATAAGGGAATACTCTCCTGATAAAGACCCAAAGCAGTTTGCACTTATCTCTGATGCTTATGATTTTTTGAGTAATGAGGAGTATTTTATAAAAGGGATAGAGGATAATAGATTTGTATTAGATATATCTCTTGATATAAAAGAGAGTGAAAAAGAGGATAACAGTAAATATTTAAAAGATATATTTGAGGTACCATTTAAAATATGACAAAAGATGAATTAAAAGAGTATATTTGTAATAAAATAGATTTAATGGATAGTGTAGAGATTAATGAGTTATCACAATTTTTACAAGAAAAAAGTAAAGATGAGAGTATAGCAGAAGAGTTAATTGTTATTAAAGGTGAGTTTAAAAAGCTTACTAAATTAGTACAACAGATGCAAACTGGATTAGAAGTAGTTAAAAAAGAACAGAGTGAATATGAACTAAAATCTTTTATATCATTTTATTCATTTCTTAAAAACTCAAAAGATGCCTTAAGTTCTATGCCACAAAATTCTATATTTGGAGTATCTAAGTTTAATAGAGCATTTAGTGCATTTGAAAATGGATTTAAATCTATAGATATTCTCTATACAGATATTTTAAAAAGTATAGATTTACAAATAAGTACAAAAGTAGGAGATGTGTTTGACCCTGATATTCATGAAGCCGTAGAGGTTATAGAAGATAAAGATATAGACGATGCAACTATAGTAGAAATATTAGAAGATGGTTTTTTATATAAAGATGAGTTATTAAATTATGCAAAAGTAAAGGTAAATAGATGGATATTATAGGAATAGATTTAGGGACAACAAATAGCGTAGCAACAGTATATACAGAAGATGGATTAAAACATATCTCTTTTGATGGAGATTTTTTACTTCCATCGGTTGTTAATGTGAGCAATGATGGTGTTATTGTAGGAGTTAAAGCCAAAAATATGGCAATGATAGCTCATGAAAATACAGCAATATCAATCAAAAGATTAATGGGTTCAAAAGAGAGTATTACGCTAAATGGTAAAGAATTTACTCCCCAAGAGGTATCATCTTTTATTATCAAAAAAATTAAAGAGAGTGCAGAACAAGAGATGGGGGAAGAGTATAATAGATGTGTAGTTACTGTCCCTGCATACTTTAATGAAAACCAAAGAGATGCAACTACTCAAGCTGTTAAACTAGCAGGATTAGAAGTACTTAGGGTTATCAACGAGCCAACTGCTGCTGCTATTAGCTATGGAGCAGATAGAGATGAAGATATTCTTTATGGTGTTTATGATTTAGGTGGTGGTACATTTGATATATCTATTATTGAAAACTCAGAGGGATTGATAGAGGTTCTTTCAACCACAGGAGATAATAATTTAGGTGGAGATGATTTTGATAAAAAATTGGCTAATCTTATTTGGGAAAAGAGTGGCTTTGATATAGAACTAACTAAGAAATTAGAGATTAAACTCAATCAACTAGCAGAGAAGACAAAAATAGCTTTATCAAATGAAGATAGTGTAAATATAGATGAGAAATTTTTTGCTAAAAAAGATGGAAAAGCATTACACTTAGAAGTAGAGGTAACTAAAGAGGAGTTTGAAGAGTTAATAAAAGATGATATAGATAAAACTATAGACCTACTTTTAGAAACTTTGGAAGAGTCAAATAATGATATAGATGATTTAGAAGCTATTATTCTAACAGGAGGTTCTAGTAGAATTCCATCTATTACAGATAAGATTTTGGAAAGAACAGGGAAATTAGCTATTCTAATAGAAGACCCAGATAAATCTGTCTCTATTGGTGCTATTTTACAAGGTGCAATGATAGAGGGAGTTGATACAGACTCTATTTTAGTTGATATTACACCATACTCTCTAGGAATTGCAACATTAAAAGGTGATTATGATATGGAGTTAATATTCTCTAAAATTATACTTAAAAATACACCTGTACCCACTACTAAAACTTCAAGATATTATGCAGTAATAGGGTATCAAGAAGCATTTGAGATTGATATTTATCAAGGAGAGAATGAGGAAAATCTTGATGCAAATATTAAAATAGGAGAGATGCTTTTAAAAGTAGAAAACCCTGTTGCAGATGGAGCTATTGATGTGGATTTTAGACTAAATCAAGATGGAATGTTATCTGTTATAGGAAGAGAAATACATACCAATGAGATAATAGAGGGGGAGTTTAAAACTAAAATATCAAAATCAACTAAACACTCTAAAATAGAAGAGATGGATATTTTAACCCAGCATGATAAAATTATTATTGAGAAGATAAATACTATTTTGGGAAATGATACTATATTAGATGAAGATAAAGAGGATTTAAAAGAGTTAAAGAAAAAGTTTTTATCTGTATCAAGCGATGAAAAAGCTCCTATTGAAGAGGAGATAATAGATACAATATTCTTTTTAGAAGATATATAATGGAATTTAAATATAAGTGTCCTGTATGCAAGGCAAATAATATTTTAAAGGATGATAATTTATATTGTAGAAGATGTAGGAGTAATCTTGCATCTATCTATAATGCTAAAAAAGATAATTTTTTTAAAATAATAAAACTTATAATTAATGGGAATTAAAAGAATAATAGATATAACTCAACTTCCATCAAAATATCATAATTTTATACTTACACCTACAACTGATGGGGTTTGTGATAGTGTATATCTCTTAGATGATAAGTATGTAGTGAAATATTTTGAAAATAGTAAGAATTCACTTATAGATAATGAAATAACATTATTAAATATATTAAGCTCTATCAGAGTGCCTAAAGTTTTAGATAGATTTATAATTAATAATAAAGAGGCTGTAGTTTATACTCAAATAAACGGCAAGAGTAAATATAATCCTTCTTTGAAAAATATTAAAGAGATAGGAGAATTTTTGAAACTTATGCATTCTAAAACTAAAAATCTTTCCAATAATAATATAAAAATATTTAGCAAAAACATAGTATTAGATATGATAATTAGAAGTAAACATGAACCTCTTTTAAAATATTTTAATGAAATAGAGATAGAGTTAAAAGATGATGGGATTATTCATGGTGACTTATTTGTAGACAATGCTAAGTTTTTAAATAATAAACTTACTGGAGTATATGACTTCTCTGATGCTTGTGTTGGTGATTTTAAATTTGATTTAGCTGTTGTGGCTATATCTTGGTGCTATGATGAGGTCAATTTAAATTATCAAAAACTAAAAACTTTACTTTTATCTTATAAATTTCAAGAATCATATACAGAATTTAAACCTTATCTTCAGTATGCGTTATTGTATTATGCTACAAGAAGATATATTAATAATAGGGATTATCAAGAGTTGATTGATAAATTTAAGTTATTAAAGTTATAATTTCACAAAATAAAGGATATTAAAAAATGGATATTAATAAATTAAGAAAAATTTGTAGACCTGTTAGAATTGTTATTGGATTGGGGTTAATTGGATTCGGTGTTTATAGTGCTAATCCTTGGTTTTATCTTGGGGCTATTCCTCTTATTGCAGGATTGGCTAACTTCTGTCCTGCTTGTATGATTACTAAAAAATGCGATGTTTAGTTAGACTTTAACAAATAATGCTAAAATAATCTCATATTATTATTTATTTTCCTATAAAGGTATACTATGAGATTAAAAAATCTTCTTTTCTCTTCAATTCTATTCGTATTGTTTTCAATATCGGCACAATCAGCTAATCATAAATGGGTTGCTTTCTTTTCTAAAGGAACAGGCTATACAGCACAAGCTTATGATACAAGAGGTGCTTGGCGTGACTTTCTAACTGTTATTAAAAGTCGAAAAAACTTGGGATATGAGATAACTTCCATAACTCATGGAGCTGGACTCTGGATTGGTGTTTTTAGCAAAGGTACAAAATATAAAAATAGTTATATTAAAACTGCTAAGAATTGGAAAGCTTTAACTAAATTGTATAAATCTGAAAAATCTGAAGGTTCTAAGATTATTAATATGGAGTACGGCGATGGCAAATGGGTTGTGATATTTGCTAAAGAGAGTGGCTATACGAAACAAACAATAACACAAGTTAGACGTTGGGAAAATATTGATATGATGGTTCGAGATAAATGGGAAGCTGGTTATGACCTCATCAATATTAAACACGGAAAAGGTTATTGGACTGCTCTATTCACTAAAGGTACAGGATTCACAAATCAAATTTTCACAAATAGTAAGAAGTTCCATAAATTTATGGAAGCTACTAATAAAAAATGGAAAGATGATTATAGATTGACTAAACTAGAGCATGGTTATGGTCGATGGATTGGAATTTTTGCCAAAAATAGTCATTATCAAAAACAAGGATATATTAGTGCTAGAGATTGGTCTGATTTTAATGATGAGATAAAACAGAGATGGGCTAATGGATATTATGTTACTGATATTGCTGAAGGTTGGTGATTAAAACCTCTCTAACATCAAAATATAATTTACTATCTAACAGAATCTCTATCTTTTTATCTGGAATATTATCTACAACAATAATTGCACTAGTAGAAAAGGATAGTGGTTCTATCTCTACTCTTATTTTATATTCTATATCAAATAATGGTGGAGAGAACATTAACTCTTTAACATTGTTATAACTACTATTTGTTAAAGTGTTATAATAATCTAAATCTATAAATCTTACCTCATCTCTATTCATATAATAAATTTTATCTATATTATAATCTATCTTCCCTCTTGTATATTTACTTTTAATTGAAGAGTATGGTAAAAAATGTGATGTAATAATTTTTCCTCTCACTTTAACTAATCCACTTAATAACCTCCAATTTAAAAATCTCTGTTTTATTATTCTATAGCTTATATCTTCTTCTTCACATTTTAATCTCTTTGTATATAGCTCTAACCTCTCTTCTATTGATTCAGGTTGTATCTGATTTGATATGGGCGAGATAAGCTCATCAGCCAACTTATCTTGTGAATCTCTCTGCATTGTAAGTCCATAGATACACCCACAATAATCTTGTCTATATAAATTATCTTTTTTAGTTAAAATATTTTGCTCTTGAGTTCCAGATGCTTTTCTATAATCTGGAGCTATAAATTCTATATTATATTTTTCCCCAAGCTTATCCCCTGCTCTTTTAAGTTGAGTTAATGATTTCTTAGGACTTGTTAAGAGAGTTGAGGTAAATCTTGTTGCTTGAATCTCACTAGCTTTTTTAGCAGATACTTCAAATCTTCTATCAAAACATATTGAACATCTAGCACCTTTTTCTGGCTCTTTCTCATATCCTTTAACAATTTTTAACCAAGCTTCAACATCATAATCACCCTCTATTAACTCTATATTTAATAATTTACAACTTCTCTTAACATCTAAAAGCCTAAGTTGATATTCGCTATATGGTTGAATATTTGGGTCATAAAAGAATCCTATTAAATTTTCATCTGGATAATCATCTCTTAACTTTTGTAAAAAATAGTGGCTATCAACAGCACAACATATATGAACTAACAATTTCTCTTATCCTCTATTAAAATTTCCAACACTCTTTTACTACTCCCAAACTCCAAATAAGCTCTTAACTCTTTAGACTTTATTTCAAATTTTTTATAATCCATATTATTATACTCATTGATTAAATTTTCTATATTAACATCATTCTGAAGTAACTCATTATGCAAAGTTGTATTATTATAATTGGTCAAAATTATATTTGCTAATCCTACCTGTTCTATCTTTAATATCTTCTTTCC
>JAMOSL010000078.1 GCA_027063105.1 Campylobacteraceae bacterium | reverse complement strand
TAGGTTGTTGCGATTTAGTGGGAGTACAAATATATCTATATCTCCACCTTTTTTAGTATCATCAATTCTGCTTCCAAAAAGATATATTTTGCTTTCTTGAAAAATATTTAAAATAGTTTTATTTATGATTTTAATCTCGTTTTGCTTTAGTCTCATAAAATCTGCTTTCTAGTTTTTTTGATATAGTTACGATCTCTTTACTTCTATTGATAAAAAGATTTATACTATCAATCATCTCTTCTAATTCCTCTGGATAATCATGAGCTATTTTATTTCTAAGTTCTCTTAATTCACTCCATGTATCTATATCTACAATATCTTCTTTTTCAATCTCTCTTAAAATATCATAGTAACTTATCCCTTGAGTATTGTATCCATTATACTCAAGATATGTTCTAAATACTTTTGCACCAAGCAGATCTTGAAGTTTTGCAAATCTAAAAATCAAAGCATTTAGAGCAAATTTTTCAATTCTAGACAAAGCTTCATACTCCTTTAGAGGTGTTTTTAACTCCTCTAAAGACTCTTCTATAAGAGTTATATGCTTAGAAGCTTCTTGAAAATATGTTGTTAATTTTATTTGGTGCATATTTTTTGTCCTTTTATTGTTTTATCTTTCTATAAATTAATCTTTAAAGTAATTTTCAAATTCATCTATAAAATATTTTAATCTTTCGATATCTTTAAATACAGTAGCTTTTCTACTATCCAACTGATGAGCTATACTATGCCTTATACTTGAAATACTATTTAAGTTTTCATTTCTTTTTCCTTTATTTTCTAAAAATATTTCATTGTAAGGATAATCAATACGACCTTTTATACTATTTCTAACCTCTTCATCATTTACATCTTTATTTGGTTCTTTAATCTCAACTGTTTTGCTAACAACTGCTTCAAATAATGCTAAATACGACATAGCATAATTTTTATTTTTATAAAACCACTTAGAAAGTGCAAATTGAAAATCAGATAATTTTTCATGATTTAATTCATCAATAATTTTTTTAATCTCTGGAGCTAAAAGTTTGATTATCTTATTGTTTGATTGTTCTATTTGCCTTATTTTTGTAGCAGCAGTAGAAATAAATCTTTTCATAGATGCCATATTTGACATATGAATAGTATTGTTTAAATCTTTAAAGGTATTTTCTGCTTTTTTTTCTATATTTGCAGTTTCAAATAAATTAACTAACGGTTCAAAATCTGAATATTTTTTTATAGCATCAATTGCTTTAATCCACTCTTGAATTTCAAATAATATTTTTAAATCAACTATAGGAGTAATTCCATTATTTTCTTGATTATATTCAAACATACCATATAATACTTTTTTTATTTGAAATTTTTTATTTGAAATGGTAGATGAAAACTGTGTCATAACAAATGACATAATAGCTAATGATCTAAATGAGTTGGTAATATCTAAATATATTTCATCTTCATTTTGTAGTTCTTTTTCTATTTCAAGGAATTTTTCAAAATTTGTCCATATTTGTTTTTCGTCTATACCATAATCAATGATATATGGATATATAGGTGTAGCTAAATTTAAAAATTGCTTCAAATTGTTTATCTCTAAAGTGCCTTCCTCTTTTTTTTCATATAGTAAAGAGTAATATTCTTCATTTTCTCCGCCAAAAAGATTATATATTTCATCCCATATAGATCGATTTGTGCCAACTAATAAGATTTTATCAAATTTGTAATGTTGATTTAATGCATCAGAGATAATGGATGTATCATATTTATTATTATCTATTTCATATATGGCTTTTCTATATTCACCTTTGTTGCCACTGCCTGCTCCTATTGAGCTTATAAGTATTTTTGCCATTTTATCTCCTAAAATTATATATTAACTAACCACTCATAAAGTGGAACTACATATATTGTTTTATTTTTTATAATTATATCTTCTTTTTGTTCTTTTGTTATCAGATATGCTTTATTTAGTTTAAAATACTTCATAGCTTCCAGAAGTCCATTTAT
>JAMOSL010000077.1 GCA_027063105.1 Campylobacteraceae bacterium | reverse complement strand
GTACTTCTCATATATGACTTAAGCCAACGCTTATAATCTTTTAAAATCCCATTTTTTTCTAAAATCATTAAATATCCTATATTTTATATAATTATAACATAATTTAGTATTATGTTATGAATTTTTACTGTTTGAAATACCTATTTTAGAGGTATAATCACAAATTAAAAGTCATAACATGATTTATTGTATTGGTATATTATGTTATGAATTTTTTATATACATAATTTTAGTATTTTTTGCATATAATGTTTAAAAAGGAGTTTGTATGCTTTTAGGAGTAAATATAGACCATATTGCAGTTTTACGAGAAGCTAGAAAAATATCTGACCCAAATCCAATTGATGCTTTATCAATTGTTAAAAAATCTGGTGCTGACCAAATTACGATTCATCTTAGAGAAGATAGAAGACATATTAATGATGAAGATGCTAAAAATATTGTTAGACTTTCACAGCTTCCAATTAATTTAGAGTGTGCTACTTCAAAAGAAATTATTGATATAGTTTGTGATTTAAGACCTCATCGTGCTACTATTGTTCCAGAGAAAAGAGAAGAAGTTACTACAGAAGGTGGATTATCTGTTATAGGTGAACAACTTAGATTAAAAGAATCAATTGCTCTACTCCATGAAAATGAAATAGAAGTCTCTCTATTTATTAACCCAACAATTGATAGTGTTGAAGCATCAAAAGATTTAGGTGTTGAATGGATTGAATTTCATACAGGTAAATATGCAAATATATATGCCATGCTATATAGTAACTTAGAAAATAGCCCACACTCTATAAAAAGTCTTGAACTTTCGCGAAAAGAGTTAAAGAAATTATTAGATGATGAAATAAAAATAATTACATCTGTTAGCAAAAGAGCAAAAGAGTTAGGACTTAGAGTTGCAGGTGGTCATGGGCTAAATTATCAAAATGTAAAAGATATTGCGAATATAAAAGATATTGAAGAGTTGAATATTGGGCAAAGTATTATAGCAAGATCTGTTTTTAATGGTTTAGAAGAAGCAATTATAGATATGCGTAATCTAATCTCATGAAAAAAATAATAGCCATATCTGTTGGAGACCTTAACGGTATTGGTATAGAATTAGCTTTAAGGTGTCATGACGAGATAAAAGAAATAAGTAGCCCATTATATTGTATAAATAATAATATGTTGAAAAAAGCTAGTAAATTATTAAATATTCCTATTCCTTTAGATTTTGAAATTATATCACCAAATTCAGAAGATTTTAAAATTAAACCTGCTAGTATCAGTAAAGAGAGTGGGAAGTATAGTTATCAATCATTTGTAAAAGCTGTTGAGTTAGCAAGAAATAAAAAAGTTGATGCAATTGTAACTCTACCAATTCATAAAAAAGCTTGGGAATTGGCAGGAGTTAATTATAAAGGACATACTGATGCATTAAGAGATTTTTTTAATATTAATGCAATCATGATGTTAGGTTGTGAAAAGATGTTTGTAGCTTTATATACAGAGCATATTCCATTAAAAGATATATCCCTATATATTGATGTAAGTAAATTAGTAATATTTCTAGTTGATTTTTATAAAAATATAGAGTCAGAATTAGAATATGATGAAGTTATTGCACTATTAGCTTTAAACCCTCATGCAGGAGATGATGGGGTTTTAGGAAATGAAGAGAAAATTATTTTAGAAGCAAGAGAGAAAGCTCATCTAATAATTGGTAAACAAGTATATTCTGCTCCTTTAGTTCCTGATATTGCGTTTACTCCAAGAGTCAGAAAAAAGTATAAATATTTTGTAGCGATGTATCATGACCAAGGTCTAGCTCCTTTAAAGGCTTTATATTTTGATGAAGGAATTAATGTATCTTTGAATCTTCCAATCATAAGAACATCAGTAGACCATGGAACAGCTTTTGATATTGCTTATAAAAGTATCACTTATTTAAATAAAGAGAGCTATTTAAATGCTATTAACTATATTATAAAGTAAAATTTTGATAATATAAGGTTATATAATTTA